>JAYTPS010000244.1:0-3197 GCA_043747155.1 Flavobacterium sp.
GTGCACCAATTCCATAATCTTTAAAATCCATTTTTATTTGTGGTGCATTTTTAATTCCTTTTTCTTGTAAAATTTTTAGCTCTTTCAATCTGTTTAATAAGTCTAAAGATTGCACTTCTTGATTTATAAATAAAACTGCACCTTTTCCTTCTTCATTAATTATCTTGAACATATTATCAAGTTTCTTGTCGGCATTGTTAGTTAATGTTCCAAGAATATCATTATTTATTTGAGTAGAGTTTATTCTAGTTAAAATTGCATCTCCGTTACTCCAACTTCCTTTGGTTAATGCTATGTGAACTTGTTTATTAGTAGTTTGCAAGTAAGCACGAAGTCTAAATTGTCCAAATCTGGTTTCTATTTCGCAATCTTCTTTTTTAATAATCAAACTATCATGTTGCATTCTATAAGCAACCAAATCTTCAATAGAAACTAATTTTAAATCGAATTTTTTGGCAACATCAACTAGTTGAGGTAAACGCGCCATAGAACCATCTTCATTCATTATTTCTACAATAACTCCAGCCGATTTAAATCCAGCCAATCTTGCAAAATCAATTGCTGCTTCGGTATGACCAGTTCTTCTTAAAACGCCACCTTGTTTAGCGATAAGAGGAAAAATATGTCCAGGTCGACCTAAATCATGTGGTTTTGTATTGGAATCAACTAATGATAATATTGTTTTTGCTCTATCTAATGCAGAAATTCCTGTAGTAACTCCGTTTCCACGTAAATCAACTGAAACTGTAAATGCAGTTTGCATTATATCAGTATTATTATTTACCATTGCATTTAAATCCAATTCCTTGCAACGACTCTCTGTAAGAGGAACGCATATTAATCCTCGACCATGGGTTGCCATAAAATTTATCATTTCTGGAGTAACTTTTTCGGCTGCAGCAAGAAAATCGCCTTCGTTTTCTCGATCTTCATCATCAACAACAATAATTACTTTACCATTTCTAATATCTTCAATGGCTTCTTCAATTGTGTTGAGTTTAATAGTATTTGACATTTTATTTTATTTTATTAATAACAATAAATATTATCGATATTCGGCTATTGCTTCTTTAAGAGATTTATTATTATAAAAATATAAAAATATAAAAAAAGGAAATCCAATAAGAAACGCAATTGCAATTCCGGGTTCAATTTTTCTTTTTACGATTCCTCCAATATCGTCTAATTTTTTTTGAGAAAAATATAAAGATATATAAAAGGATATGAACAAAATTACGTTCAAAATTATTATTAAAATTGAATTTTTATTGTTATTATAAACCAATGAAGTAAGTATTGAAACAAGATAAAGTGTTAAAGTTATTTTTACAGAATAGTCATAGGATTTTAAATTATTCTCTAAATTAAGATAGTCTAAGTTGTATAAGTCATTACTTTCTAATAATTTTTGTTGAGAAACACCTTTTTGGTTAAGTAGTATTAATGCTTTTTTTCTATAATCTTCGGAGTAATTATATTGTTTTGCATTTTTTACTATTTGAATTAAAACCTCTTCAGAGTAACTATTTAGTTTATCCCATTCTTCATCTTTTACTATTGTTTCTTGATAATTTTCAATATCAATAATAGTTTCTGGCGCATTAATTTTGGTTTCTTTAGATGTAAATAATTTTTGAAATGGCGCAAGAATTACATCGAAATCTATAGAACCTCCAATGTCGTTAGTAGCTCTATAGGTTAAAAAAACTGCAAGTGGCGAAAGAACAATTGTTGACATCCATGTTCCCCAAAATGGTGAAATTCCATTTTCTTGAGCAAGTTTTTTTCCAAAAGTATTTATAAAGTGAAAAATTATAAAAATTGAAACTGCAAAAACAATTGGTAATCCCAACCCACCTTTTCTAATAATTGCTCCCAGTGGCGCGCCAATAAAAAACATTAAAATGCAAGCAAATGCTATTACAAATTTGTCATAAAGAGCAATCCAATGTCCGTTTATATTTTTTTGTTTTTCTTCCATTTCAAATATAGAACTATCAATTGAAAAAGAAGTACTTTCTACATTACTAGTAGCATATTTTATTGCTTCTGTTTTTTTAGTTTTATTCAATCCTATTAAAATATCATCAATTAAATTTTTAGTTTTTATAGGTTTATTAATTGTATCTCCTGTATAATTTATTGTATTTGTGTTATTTACATTTGCTCTTTGGTAAATATTTTCTGTAAATGATTTTAGATCTTTTTTATAACTAACATTCAAAGAATCTAAAGTATAATTAAGTTCTCCAAAAGTTAACATGGTATTGGTGTTGGCAATTTCACCAGTTTCTATGTTAGTATTAAGTTTAGATAAATCAATATTTATAACATCTTTTTTGAAAGTTGCTTTTGCAAATGGCAATCGGTTGCGTTCTTCAAATTTTTTAGGAATTATATCTTCATAATAATTTCCGTCAAACAATACTAGTTTTAAAGTATTTGAATTTTCGTTACTTATTAATTCACCTCTTTTTGCTTTTATAACAGTTTTGTTTCCGTCACCATTTGGAGATTTTATATGAATTATTACTCCTGAAAGTATATTTCCTTTATCGCCAGTTTTTTTATCAACTTTAATGGTATAATTTCCAATTTCACTAAATTGGCCTTCTGCAATTGCCATTGCTGGACTTCGTTGTGCAATGTTTCTTCTAAAGTTAATAAATTTGTATTCAGAATAGGGAATAACGTTGTTAGCAAATAAAAAGGCAACTCCTGTTAATAAGAAAATAAATATGGTTATGCTTCTCATTGTTCTTTGCAAAGAAATTCCAGAAGATTTCATGGCAGCAAATTCATAATTTTCAGCAAATGAACCAAATGTCATGATAGAAGCAAGTAATACCGAAAGTGGAAGTACTAAAGGAATAATCCTTGGCATTGCAAATAAAAGAAATTTAAGGACTAAAACAGTGTCTAAATCTTTACCAGCTAGTTCTGAGATAAATAGCCAAACGGTTTGCAATATGAATATAAAAAATAAGATTACAAATACTGTAGTAAATGTAATCAAGAATGTTTTTAATAAATACTTATCTAATATTTTCACAAATGCTAATCTAATTTATTGATGTAGTAGTTTGGATATTTACTTGCTACAAATATAAATTGATTTTTTGATAATGGCTGATTGGTTTTAAAAGAATTAACAGTGAGCGTGGTTTTAGTTCCATTTTTGCCCATTTCAATCACAT
>JAYTPS010000245.1:0-5713 GCA_043747155.1 Flavobacterium sp.
TTTTGGTCCAATTTCTACTAGCGTTTGCAAAATTCCTTCTGCAATTCTGTCTTGTAAAAGCGCATCAATTGGATACGTTAAATATTGTTCCATTACGTGAGTAAAAGCATCTATAATTCCGTTTTCTATTTGACGTTGAGGCAAAGAAGAAACTACTGTTGGATCGCAAATTGAGAATTTTGGAAACAAAGCACTTCCGCCAAGAACCAATTTTTCTTGTGTTGCTTCAATGGTTACCACTGCTCCAGAATTCATTTCGCTTCCTGTTGCTGGCAAAGTTAAAACGGTTCCAAAAGGTATAACCTTAGACAAATCTGTAAACAACACTTTATTTTTTAAAATATCTATAGGATTTCCTTCGTAATGTGTTGCGCCAGAAATAAATTTTACGCCATCAATAACGCTTCCGCCACCAACTGCAAGAAGGAATGTGATATTCTCTTTTTTTACAATTTCTACCGCTTTTAATAATGTTTCAAATCTTGGATTAGGTTCAATTCCGCCAAATTCTACAATCTCAAAATCTTTTAATGCAGCAATAACAGCTTTGTGAACGCCATTTTTAAAAATACTTCCGCCACCATAAGCCAATAAAACTTTAGCATTGGCAGGAATTAATTTAGATAATTTCTCGGTTTGTCCTTTGCCAAAAACGTAATTGGTAGGATTGTATAATTCAAAATTGTTCATTTATATTTTATTTTAATTGTTGTAATAATTTTTGTGCTACAAGAATAGACGAAGCCGGATTTTGTCCTGTAATTAACAATCCATCTTCTACTGCATAAGGTTGCCAATCGCCAACTTTAGAATAAGTTGCACCATTTTCTTTTAATCTATCTTCTAGTAAAAAAGGAACTACTTTAGTTAAACCAACTGCTGCTTCTTCTGTATTAGAAAAACCTGTAACTTTTTTTCCTTTTACTAAAAATTCTCCGTTAATTTTTACATTTTTTAATGCTCCAGGCGAATGACATACAAATGCAACTGGTTTATTATTGGTATAAAACGCTTCTATTAAAGCAATTGAATTTTTATCTTCGGCTAAATCCCATAATGGTCCGTGTCCTCCAGGATAAAAAACGGCATCATAATCTGCTTGATTTACATCGGCTAATTTATGTGTATTTTTCATTTTTTCCAAAAGTTCTTTGTCGTTGTGGTAACGTGTTGATGCTTCTGTAATTGCGTCTGGTGCTTCGCTTTTAGGATCAATTGGTGGTTGTCCTCCAAGTGGAGTTGCAACGTCTATAATAATTTCTTTATCTGATAATTCGTAATATGGTGCAGCAAATTCTTCTGTCCAAAATCCTGTTTTTTCGCCTGTATTTCCTAGTTTGTCGTGACTAGTAACTACAAATAATACTTTTTTCATAACTCTTTGATTTTTAATTTGTGATGTTTTGTTTTCTTCAATTACATTTTTGCAACTAAAGAATAGCAAAGGTACTGCTAGTAAGAGTTTCAGCTGTTTCATACTTTTTGTTATTTGTTACAAAATTACTTTGTTTTGGAATAACATAATAAGAAGAAAATCACAAATTATGTGAGAAGATTATTATGTATTTAGAATTAGAAATTAATCTCTTCAATGTTTAACGAAAAATTAAAATTTAAGAAGTCTACAAAAAATACATTGCTATATCTGTATGGTTATTTGATATATTGGTAATTAAATATTGGTCTTCTTCCTTTTTCAAAAAAAATATACCAAGTTGTTCTAGAATTACTTTTGTAAAAAATATAGCTTGAACCTAAATGAAATAATGGTAAAGGAGTTAATTTGTGTGGAAATGAATGAATATTTGTGTCAATAAAATCGATTATATTGTCTTTGTATTGAATAGCGTTTTCAATGTAATTGAAATAATCTTCTTTGTAAAGAATATAAATTAAATTGTTTAAAAAATTTTCAACTTCAAGTTTATAGAAGATTTTTATTTCTTCCATTCTAAAGATTTAATAAATTTTGTCGTTCTATTTTTTAATTCTTCAGATGAAATGGCTGATTTAATTTCTTTTTTGAAATTGAAAGAGGAATGAGTTTTTCTAAAATCATCCATTTGATCTATCAAATTTGAATCATTGATTGAAGAAATCCAATTAATTAACTCCGATTTTTTTGTAGCAACATTCATATTATCAAAATTTTAATCAAATTTAAAAATAATTTTAGAATAATTGAAGTTATTTTTTATAATAATTATTATGATCAATTTCTTGCCAAACTTTATCTGAAAGTAAAGGTTGAATATTCTTTTTATTCTTAATATTTTCACGAATAAAAGTTGACGATATTTCTACAATTGGAGCATTTATTTTATGAACTCGCAAATGGTTTAATATTGAACTTGTTTCAGTATCTGTAGATTCTGAAATTCTTGGATAAATATAAATATCATGATTTTCTAAAATATACTCATAATTTTTCCACTTGTGAAGCGATTTTAAATTGTCTTCTCCCATTATCAAAGAAAATTCGTGCTGCGGAAATTTATCTTTTAAATGTGCAAGCGTATTTACTGTATAATTGGGTTGCGGTAATTTAAATTCAATATCAGATGGTTTTATTTTAGGATACTCTTCTGTTGCTAAAGAAACCATATGAAAACGTTGTCTATCATCAAGTAAAGTATTTTTTTCTTTGTGCGGATTGTGTGGCGTTACAACCATCCAAATTTGTTGTAAAACAGAATGTTCTGCCATGTGATTGGCAATAATTAAATGACCAACGTGAATTGGGTTGAAAGTGCCAAAGTATAATCCAATTTTCATATTAAATGGAATTATTTACAAATTCTTTCAAACTCAATACATTAATAAATGGAAATTCTATTTTTTTTAAAACGTCAAAATGTTTATCATTTGTTACTAAAAATTCACCGCTACCTGTTACATAAGTATCTACAAATTTATTATCATCTTGATCAACAGAAATTAAGTTCCAGTTGTAATATATAGTATTAATAAAGATGGTTTTTGGCTCGTTTAATATTGCTTTAACTACATATTCTTTAACTTCAAAAGAAAAAACTTTTTCAAGAATTTCTTCATACTCATTTATAATTTCATTTGAAACAATTAATTGAATTTCACCTGATTTTATTCTTTCAAAAACAGAATAAAAGCTTCCTTTTTTAGAAATTATTAACAACAAACAATTTGTATCTAAAACAATCTTCATTAAAATTTATTTTTAGATCTAAAATGTAAATTTTCGTCATTTTCTAATGCTTTAATATCTATATTTTTGTCTTTTATTGCTTTTTCAATAGCAATTTCTGCTTTATTAAAATAATAGTTAGAAACCATATTTTTAATATCTTGAGTTTCTTGATCAGAAACTTCAACTTCTGAAAAAAATCTCAAAAAATGAAGTTGTAACTCGTTTAAATTTTTGGTTGCTGTATTCATCTTATCTATTTTAAAAAACAAAGTTATTAAAAATTACTTTCCTTTAAGCAATTTAACTATTTATAAATTCTTTAACCAACTGATACGCTTCTTCCTTAGCCAGATCCAAATCATAATTTTTTATAATTTTGTCAAATTGTGGCGCAGTTGCCAGTTCTACAGAAGCTTTTGCAATTCGCATATTTATTTTATCATCACTTTCTGTAGAACGTTTTTTTAATCTAATTTTTAATTCGTCAATACTTGGTGGTTTTACAAAAACAGCTAGTGTTTCTGGTTTGTATTTAGATTTTATTCGTAATCCGCCAGAAACATCAATATCAAAAATTACATTTTTACCTTTTGCCCAAATTCGTTCTACTTCGCTTTTTAAAGTTCCGTAAAAATTATCTCTGTACACTTCTTCCCATTCTAGAAATTCTTCAGCTTTTATGTGCTTTTTAAATTCTGGAAGCGAAATAAAATAATAATCCTTTCCGTTCACTTCTTCGCCACGAGCTTCTCGAGTTGTAGAAGATATAGAAAATTCTAAATTCAAATCTTCTTGGGTAAGCAAATGCCTAACTATAGTTGTTTTTCCTGAACCTGATGGCGCTGAGAATACTAGTAATTTTCCTTTGTTCATTATTTTACTAATTACTTATAATACATTAAGCACTTGCTCTTTAATTTTCTCCAATTCATCTTTCATCATCACAACAATTTTTTGCATTCCAGAATGATTAGATTTTGAACCCATTGTATTAATTTCTCTACCAATTTCTTGCGAAATAAAACCTAGTTTTCTACCATTAGCTTCAGTTCCAGAAAGTGTTTCTACAAAATAATTTAAATGATTTTCTAGTCGAACTTTCTCTTCTGTAATATCATATTTTTCAAGATAAAAAATCAATTCTTGCTCAAAACGGTTTTCGTCAACGTTTACTTTTAACTCGTCAAGTGCTGTTCTTAATCTGGTTTTTACGGTTTCAATTCGTTCTGTGTCAAACGAAACTGCTTCATTCATTAGCGAATTTATATTTGTTGTTCGCAACACAAATTCTTTTTCTAGCGATAAACCTTCGTCGCTTCTAAATTTCTGAATATTATTTAATGCTTCGTCAATTACTTTTTGAATTTGTTTCCACTCGTTTTCGTCAATTTCTTCACGTTCTGTTTTTAAAACATCTGGCATTCTTACTGCCATTTTCATTAATTCGGTTTCGTCTGCATTTGGTAAAACCGCTTTCATTTGATTGATGTATGCTTTTACAATTGGCACATTAATTTTAGACGATGTTTCTTCGCCAGTAACTTCTACATATAGAGAAAAATCAATTTTTCCTCGTTCCAATCGTTGCGATAATTGATTGCGCAAACTAAGTTCCATTTCTCTAAAAACCGATGGCATTCTTGTATTTAAATCTAGGGCTTTACTGTTTAGCGATTTTATTTCAACGGTAATTTTTTTGGTTGGTAATTGCAAAGATGCTTTTCCAAAACCAGTCATTGATTGTATCATTCTTTAGTTTTATTGACTTCAAATATATGAAATAGTGATTAGTGAATAGTAATTAGTAACTAGTTTTTAAGTAGTTTTAATGCATTTTTTTTTTAATAATAAATTTGTTAAATATTAAACCTATTTTTAAGACTAAATTCACAACTCACAACTCACAACTCACAACTCACAACTCACTAATTACTAATCACTAATCACTTTCTTCTGCGTAACCAAATAAACGCCAACAAATATTAATATTGCCGAACTAACTTTAACCCAACTCAATTCGTCTTTTCCTAAACTAATGGCAAAGATTGTAGCAAAAAGAGGTTGCAAATAAATAAAAACAGCAACAGTTGTTGGTTTTAATTCGCGCATAGAAAGTAAATTGAGCAAATAAGTAAAAAAAGTAGAAAACAAAATTACAAAACCAATTTTCCAATAAATAGCAACCGGAATAATTGTCCAATTTATAGCTGTAAATTCGTTCCATCCAAAAGGCAAAACTAGTAGAAATCCGAAAGTATAAATCCATTTTACAAACGTAAATGCATTGTATTTATCCATTAATTTCTTAACAATTATAAGATAAAATCCATAAGAAATTGCATTTACCAAAACTAGAAAGTTTCCTAAACTAGCATTGCTTGCATTGCCAATAGATTTTCCGTAAACAATTAAAAAAACAGTTCCAATTGATCCTAGAATTATTCCAAAAACTTTGCGTTTCAACATGCGTTCTTTCATAATTATTGCAGACAAAATCAAAACAATAATTGGTGTAGAAACCATAATTACCGATGCCGAAATAGGAGA
>JAYTPS010000246.1:0-4114 GCA_043747155.1 Flavobacterium sp.
GAATTATAATTTTTTAGTTAACTTTTAAAAAATTTTCATGTGATTGTTTACTTATTTATATCACTTTTACCTAATGCTGTGGTGTACTTAATTTTTAAAGATCAAGCATTTTACTTACACTTTCTATTAGCACTCCATTTGTTAGTGTAATAGTAGTTGCAAAAGTATGTAGAACAATATGAAAGTTAGTTCCTTTTCAATCTTGCAAATACTTGCTATTTAATTAAGAAAAGCATTCCTCTTTAGATATGTCAATATTAGAAGCAACTTATCTTGATTGCTACTTTGCTGGTGATTCTCGTATTTATCAATAATCATTTGTATTATAGGATGATTGGAATTTTAGAAGCGGTATAGATTTTTGATTTTAAGTAGTTATTTATTTATTTCCATCAACATCAATGCTGATTTGGTACTTTTTTTAATTTTATAAGAAGATGGCTTAAACGAAAAAACCCTTTAAATCATCAGATTTAAAGGGTTTTGTTTTGAATTGTATTGTCATTTGCGGAGAGTAAGGGATTCGAACCCTTGGTACAGTTTCCCATACGCATGTTTAGCAAACATGTCCTTTCGGCCACTCAGGCAACTCTCCAAATTCAATATAAAAAATAAGAACTTTTCTCTTTAAGCGGTTGCAAATGTAACGTTTCATAATAATATTTACAACATTTTAAAGTCTTTTTTTAAATATTAGTTTAGTACAATATGAATGACTTAAAAATCAAATAAATACAGATTCTAATTTTTAAAATCTAAAATTTATGAGTAATAACATGGTTCGTAAAATGAATTTTACTTAAAAAATAGTAAATTTGCATTTTAAACAAATAAACTTCAATTCAATACCAATAATTATGAGTAAAAGAATCGTTATCGTTTCGGCAGTTAGAACTCCAATAGGAAGTTTTATGGGTTCATTATCTACTGTTACTGCGCCACAACTTGGTGCTGCTGCTATAAAAGGAGCTTTAAATAAAATTAATTTAGATCCAAATTTAGTTGACGAAGTATTTATGGGAAATGTAGTTCAAGCTGGAGTTGGACAAGCACCAGCAAGACAAGCAGCAATTTATGCAGGATTGTCCAATGAAGTAGCTTGCACTACAGTTAATAAAGTTTGTGCATCTGGGATGAAAGCAATCATGTTTGGAGCACAAGCAATTATGGCTGGTGATGCTGAAATTGTTGTTGCTGGAGGAATGGAAAATATGAGTCTAATTCCGCATTATGTTCATTTAAGAAACGGTGTTAAATTTGGACCTACAACCATGCAAGACGGAATGCAAAAAGATGGACTACTTGATGCTTACGATAATAATGCAATGGGAGTTTCGGCAGACTTGTGTGCTTCGGAATATAAAATTACTAGAGAAGAACAAGATAGTTTTGCAATTCAATCCTATGAACGCTCAGCAAAAGCTTGGGATTCTGGAAAATTTGATTCAGAAATTGTTCCTGTAGCAGTTCCGCAAAGAAAAGGTGATCCAATAATGGTCACTAAAGATGAAGAATATACTAATGTAAAACTTGATAAAATTCCAACTTTAAATGCAGTTTTCACCAAAGATGGAACAGTTACAGCAGCCAATGCTTCAACAATTAATGATGGTGCTGCAGCGGTGATATTAATGAGTGAAGAAAAAGCAATGTCAATGAATTTAAAACCTTTGGCATACATAAAATCTTATGCAGATGCAGCTCAAGAGCCAAAATGGTTTACAACATCTCCTGCAAAAGCATTAACAAAAGCGCTAAAAAAAGCAAATATTTCTATTTCAGATGTTGATTATTTTGAGTTTAATGAAGCTTTTTCAGTAGTTGGATTAGCAAATGCAAAAATATTAGGACTTTCAAATGATATAATAAATGTAAATGGTGGAGCAGTTTCATTAGGTCATCCTTTAGGTTGTTCTGGTGCCAGAATTGTAGTAACTCTGCTAAATGTTTTACAACAAAATAATGGAAAAATTGGTGCAGCTGCAATTTGTAATGGTGGCGGTGGCGCATCGGCAATAGTAATTGAAAGAGCATAATCACAAATTTTAAAAAAAATTAAATCATTTACATGTTTGCCATTTGTAATTTATCTGTAATTCCAATTAGAATTGAGCCAAGCGACAGAAGCGAAATCGTTTCTCAAGTACTTTTTGGTGAACATTTCGAGATTTTAGAACTAAATAAACAATGGGCAAAAATCAAACTTCATTATGATCATTATGAAGGTTGGATTGATAGTAAACAATATCAAATTATTTCAAAAGACGACTTTGAATTACTTAGTAAAGAAGCTATTATATTAAATTTTGATTTAGTTGAATACATCTCTACTCCTAACAATGTTCTTATACCAATAACTTTGGGAGTTTCACTTTCATTTTTAAATCATACTGAAATTAATACTCAAAATTATGAGTTTGAAGGTTTAAAAATAAGTGGTATAAAACCTAAATCTAATATTGTAAATATTGCCAATATGTATTTAAACGCTCCATATCTTTGGGGAGGAAAGACACCTTTTGGAATTGACTGTTCTGGGTTTACACAAATGGTGTATAAATTAAATGGTTATAAACTTCTTAGAGATGCTTCTCAACAATCAGGTCAAGGCGAAGTATTAAGTTTTATTGAAGAAAGTGAACCTGGTGATTTAGCTTTTTTTGACAATGATGAAGGAAAAATTATTCATGTTGGAATTATTTTAGAAAATAATTATATAATTCATGCCAGCGGAAAAGTTAGAATTGATAGATTAGACCATCTAGGAATTTATAATGCAGAACAAAATAGACATACACACAGACTTCGTGTAATTAAAAAAATTATATAAAAAAAGTCCTGAAATCAGGACTTTTAAATTTTTACATTTTTTTATTATGCTTTTGGAGTAACTACAGTATCTACAACATGAATAACACCATTTGATTGATTAACATCTGCAATTGTAACTTTAGAACTTTTACCATTTTCATCAGTTAAATAAACACTTTTACCTTTCATCCAAGCGGTTAAAGTTCCACCAGAAACGGTTTTTAGAGTTGCTTTGCCATTTCCTTTTTTTATTGCTTTAACTATATCTGTAGAACTCATTTTTCCAGAAACTACATGATATTTTAATATAGATTGCAATGTTTTTAAATTTTCTGGCATCAATAAAGTATCAACAGTACCTTTAGGTAATTTTGCAAAAGCTGCATTTGTTGGGGCAAAAACGGTAAATGGTCCTTTAGACTGTAAAGTTTCAACTAATCCTGCAGCTTTTACGGCAGCTACTAAAGTTGTGTGATCTTTTGAGTTTACTGCATTTTCAACAATATTTTTTGAAGGATACATTGCAGCTCCACCAACCATTACTGTTTTTTCTTTTTGTGCAAATGTGATTGCTGTTACAAAAAGTGAAAGTGTTAAAGCCAACATCGAGAAATAATTTCTTGTTTTCATAATTCTATTTTTTAAAAGTTTATTAAATCAATTACGCCAGTAGTTTCAATTTGGTTTTTTAAATTATATTATTTAACATTAGTTTAGGAAACTTAAGTTTTAATTGACCTAAAGAAAATAAAATAAAAAAGCCCTACATTTCTGTAGAGCTTTAAATAAATTTAGAAAATAAGAAAATTATTTTTTCTCTTTCTTTTCCATTTTAGCTTTTAAGTCAGCAAGAATATCATTGTTATCTCCTAATGTAGATGCAGATGTAGCATTGTTATTAGATGAAACTGATTCAGCAACAGCTTTCACATTTTTTTCTTCCTCTTCACGGAAAATAGCTGTGTGAGATGCCACTACTCTTTTAAATTCTTTGTTAAATTCGATAACTTTGAAATCAGCAGTATCGCCTTTTTTCAATTTTTTACCATCTTCTTTTTCTAAATGACGTGTTGGTATAAATGCAACAACATCATCACCAAAATCAACTGTAGCTCCTTTGTCAACAATTTCAGCAATGCTTCCATTGTGAATTGTTCCTACAGCAAAAGCTTCTTCATGTTTATCCCAAGGATTTGAAGTAGTTTGTTTATGACCTAATGATAATTTACGTGAATCAACATCAAGTTCTAAAACAACAACATCTAATTTATCACCTACGTTAACAAACTCTGATGGATGCTTC
>JAYTPS010000247.1:0-3210 GCA_043747155.1 Flavobacterium sp.
TTAACGATATTAAAGACGTTGTTGAAAAAAAAACTATAAATACTGCAAATATTGAGAGTGCTATGTTTTGAAAATCGTTTTGAAAATAATCCAAACTCATGTTTATGGTTGAATTATTAATGTAAAATCCAATTATGGTTTTATCAAAAACTAGCGAATAAAGAATAAAAATAATTAAGACTATAAAAAAAGCTACAAATGGAATTAGCCAATTTCTATAATCTCGTGAAACATGAAAAATAATTGAAATATAAATTATTAAAATATATAGAATTGCCCAAAAGTGAAATAATGTTGCTATAAAAATCCATAATGAAGCATCAAATATTTTTTCTTTTGGTGCTTTCAAAGTTTGAAGCGAAACCAATCTTCGCAATGCTAATAGAATAAAAAAATTAGAAAGAATTAGGTTGTAATTATTTAAAATTGAAGGGAAAAACAATAATAATATAGAATAAAAAAGCAGCGTATAGCCACTATCTTTAGTTAATATGTTTTTTTTTACAATAAAATTTGATAAAAATAAAGACCCTAAAATTACTACCAACAAAACTATTTTTTGAAGAATTTCATAAACAGAATTTGCCTGATTAGCAGCTTGAAATTGATACAAAAAAAAGAACGATAACACTAAAATTAATATTAAAGTGTAATTTAATGGCGTAGATTTTTTAAAAACGCTTGTTATCATGAGTATATTTTATACTTTTGTGGTTGTAAATATAATATCTATTTAAAGATGAAAGCATTTTTTGAAGCAATACAATCACTTTTTGTTGATTTTCTTTTTAAACCACACGATTGGTTACGTGCATTGGAGTTAGATAATTGGTGGTTGGCGAATATAGTAAGTTGGCTATTAATTCTTATTGGTGCAAAATATACTATATATTGGTGTAAAGAATTAAAAAAACATCAAGACAACAACGAAGAAAACCAAGATACAACGGCACATTCGTTCTTAAAATAAGTCGAAACCAATATCTTTTCTAAAATACATCTTATCAAAATGTAGCTTGTCTATATTTTGATAAGATTTTTTTATGGCTTCTTGAAAGCTTTCGCCAAATGATGTAACGGCAATAACACGACCACCATTTGTAACCACTTTTCCGTTATCTAATTTTGTTCCAGCGTGAAAAGCTATAGAATCTTCACTATTTTCTAATCCAGAAATTTCAAATCCTTTTTCGTAATCTTCAGGATAACCGCCAGAAACTACCATAATTGTTGCAGCACTTCTTTCGTCAATTTCTAGCGAAACTTTGTCTAATTTTTGATTTCCAACGGCTTGAAAAAGTTCAACCAAATCACTTTTTAATCTCGGAATAACCACTTCTGTTTCTGGATCACCCATTCTTACATTATATTCAATAACAATTGGTTCGCCTTTTACAACTATTAATCCGATGAAAATAAATCCTTTATATTCAATTCCGTCGCTTTGCAAACCAGCAATTGTTGGTTTTACAATTCGGTTTTCAATTTTTTCTAACAAGATTGCATCTGCAAATGGAACTGGAGAAACTGCGCCCATTCCACCAGTATTTAATCCAGTATCGCCTTCGCCAATTCGTTTATAATCTTTTGCTGTTGGTAGCATTTTGTAATTTTTTCCGTCTGTTAATACAAAACAACTTAGTTCAATTCCGTCAAGAAATTCTTCAATAACAACCTTTGCGCTTGCGGTTCCAAATTTTTCATGAACCAACATATTTCTTAATTCAGCTTTTGCTTCTACTAAATCTTTAATTATTAAAACACCTTTTCCAGCAGCCAAACCATCAGCTTTTAGAACATATGGCGGTTGTAAAGATTGTAAAAATCGACAACCTTTTTCTACTGTTTCCTTTGTAAAACTATCATAAGCTGCAGTTGGAATTTTATGTTTTATCAAAAATTCTTTGGCAAATTCTTTACTTCCTTCTAGTTTCGCACCAACTTTTGATGGACCAATAACTGGAATATGTTTCAAATCAGAATCAGTTGCAAAAAAATCATAAATTCCTGCAACCAATGGGTCTTCTGGACCAACAACAATCATTTCTACTTTTTCAGCTAAAGCAAATGTTTTTATGGCATCAAAATCTAAAATATTTAAGTTAACATTTGTAGCGATTTGAGAAGTTCCAGCATTTCCTGGAGCAACAAATAGTTTAGAGCAATTAGATGATTGTAACATTTTCCATGCTAAAGCGTGTTCTCTTCCGCCAGAACCGAGTAGTAAAATTGTCATTGTGTTGTATTTAATCTGAACTTGTTTCAGATTCTCATCCGAATAATTCTCAGTTTTAGTTGTGTTGCAAAAATAGTTTGTTTTAAATAGAAAAAATAATTTATTTTACTTACCTTTGGCGTTAGTAACGTAAAAGATATGATAATTTCATTTGGCTCAAAAGAAACTGAAAAGATTTGGAATGGTGTTTTACTAAAAAAACCATCTAAAGAAATTCAAGAAATAGGCAGACGAAAATTAAGAATGTTAAACAATTCGCAAGACATAAACGATTTAAGAATTCCGCCATCAAATAGATTAGAAAAACTATCTGGAAATCTAAAAGAGTTTTACAGCATTAGAATTAACAAACAATGGCGAATAATTTTTATTTGGGAAAATGGAAATGCAAGTGAAGTTGAGATTATAGATTATCATTAACAAATTGAAAACATGCAAAAATTAAAAAACATACATCCAGGCGAAATTTTATTAGAAGAATTTTTAATTCCTTTAGAAATTAGTGCTTATCGTTTGTCTAAAGATTTAAAAATTCCGCAAACCAGAATTTCTGAAATCACAAAAGGAAACAGAAGAATTACTGCTGATACAGCTTTACGTTTAAGTCAGTATTTTGGAAATTCGGCAAAGTTTTGGCTTGGACTTCAAGATGATTTTGACATTGAAGAGGAAAATGAAAATAAAGCAACTGAAATAAAGTCCATAAAAAGATTTTTAGATAAAAATGTGGCATAAAAATTAAATTATTTATATTTACTATATTTTTCAATACTACAAAAATGCAAACTATTATAAAACAACCTTTTACAAATGTTCAACTTGAACTTTTAAAAACATTTTCGCATAATTTACCCGAAAATGATTTATTAGATTTAAAAAAAACACTTGCAACTTTTTTTGCAGATAAGCTTATTAATCATGCGGATAAGGTTTGGAATGACGAAAAATGGAATGATGAAAAAGTAGATTCGCTA
>JAYTPS010000248.1:0-7040 GCA_043747155.1 Flavobacterium sp.
GACATTGTGTAATCTTTTTGTGTGCGCTTTACATAGCGACTTGATTCATGTTTTTCCATTAGGACACTTTTTTGTGTATCGCTATTTCAGGACAAGACAATTTATATAATTAAAAAAGTCTCGTTAAAACGGGACTTTTTTGTTTTGGTTAGTTTTATGTTTATTAATTATTCTATAATTGCGGACCAGCTTTTAGTAATGCTTGACCTTCTGAATTATCAGTATATTGAACAAAATTCTTAACAAATCTTGAAGCTAAATCTTCTGCTTTGATATTCCAATCTGAAGTATTTGTATAAGTTTCTCTTGGATCTAAAATTGCTGAATTTACATCATGTAAAGCTGTTGGTACTTCAAAATTAAATACAGGAATAATTTTTGTTTCAGCTTTTTCAATTGAACCATCAAGAATTGCATCAATAATTGCTCTTGTATCTTTTATAGAAATTCTTTTTCCTGTTCCGTTCCAACCGGTATTAACCATATAAGCAGTTGCTTTGTGTTGTTCCATTTTTTTTACTAATTCTTCGCCATATTTAGTTGGATGAAGAGATAAAAATGCTTTTCCAAAACAAGCTGAAAAAGTTGGTGTTGGCTCAGTAACTCCTCTTTCTGTACCAGCTAATTTAGCTGTAAAACCAGAAAGAAAATAATATTTAGTTTGTTCTGGAGTTAATTTAGAAACTGGTGGCATTACCCCAAAAGCATCAGCGGTCAAGAAGATAACTTTGGTTGCATGACCAGCTTTAGAAACTGGTTTTACAATATTATGAATATGATTTATTGGATAAGAAACTCTAGTGTTTTGGGTTATAGAACTGTCATGAAAATCTATTTTACCGTTGGTATCTAATGTCACATTTTCTAACAACGCATCTTTTTTTATTGCTGCAAAAATATCTGGCTCATTAGCAGCGCTTAAATCTATAGTTTTTGCATAACATCCACCTTCAAAATTAAAAACACCTTCGTTATCCCAACCATGTTCATCATCACCAATTAATTCACGCTTTGGATCGGTAGATAAAGTTGTTTTTCCTGTTCCTGACAAGCCAAAGAATACGGCAACATCGCCATTTTTTCCTTTATTGGCTGAACAATGCATTGAAGCAATTCCTTGCAATGGCAAATAATAATTCATCATTGAAAACAATCCTTTTTTCATTTCGCCACCATACCAAGTTCCGCCAATTAATTGAATTTTCTCGGTAAGATTAAAAGCAACATAAACTTCAGAATTCAAATCATGTGCAGCAAAATCTTTAAAACTAGTTTTAGAAGCATTCATTACAATAAAATCGGGTTCACCAAAATTATCAAGCTCTTCTTCTGTTGGACGAATAAACATGTTTTTTACAAAATGTGCTTGCCAAGCAACTTCCATAATAAAACGAACTTTTAATCTAGTGTTTTCATTGGCGCCACAAAAAGCATCTATTACAAATAATTTTTTTCCAGAAAGTTGATTTACAGTATTTAATTTTAGCGCATCCCAAGTATTTTGTGAAATTGGTTTATTGTCGTTTACGGCTTTATCGGAATTCCACCAAATTGTATTTTCAGTAATTTTGTCTTTTACTATATACTTATCTTTAGGTGAACGACCTGTAAATTCTCCAGTCATTACATTAACCGCGCCAAGTTCTGAAAGCTGTCCTTTTTCGAAACCTTTAAGGTTAGAATTTAACTCTTCATTATATAGTAATTCAAATGATGGATTGTATATAATTTCTTGGGCATTTATAATTCCATACTTTTCAAGCGAAATCGATTTCGTGATTTGGGTGTAATTATCCATAGAAAATTAATTAGTTGCAATAAAAATTAGACAGCAAAGGTAAAAATTAATTATTACAACGTTGTAGTTTAATTAAATTTTATGCTTTTTTCTTTAAAAACTGTAGTAATAAAAAGCTCCATGCAACAATTAATAGTACTCCTCCTATTGGTGTTATAAAACCAATTACTTTAAAATCGAAAGTTGTTAAATTATTGGTAGCCAGTAAATATATTGAACCCGAAAAAAAAACAATTCCTAAAACTGTAAGTATTGTTATAGTTTTTTTAGCTTTAGAACTAATATAAGTGTTCGTTGCCAAAAAAAGTAAAAACAAAGCATGATACATTTGATATTTAACTGCAGTTTCAAAAGTCATTAATTGTTCTAAACTCAATAAATCTTTAAGAGCATGAGCACCAAAAGCACCAAAAATAATAGCAGATATTGCAAGAATACATGCCAATATAATAATTTTTTTATCCATAAAGTAAGTGTAATTATAATTAAAAACAAAAATATTAGTTTATGTAGTTTAATCATCAAGATTTTTAAGTTTTCTTTTAGATTATAACAATTTTAAAATTTTATATTTGCGCCATATTAAATAAAAATGAAAAAACTACTATTTATAATTGCTACATTATTGATTTTCTGTTCGTTTACAGTCAAAAAAACAGTTGTTGTTCCTGCTGGTGAAACATTAGTTTATGCTGGTTCTTACAATTTAAAAGGATTGATGACCCAACTTGCCCAAGTTACAATGTCAACAGAAACTGTTACTACAGCTAAAAATTCATACCTACATTTAAATTGTGAATTATCAACTTTTAGTAAATGGGATAAGTTTTTTAAAATTAGAGATGTTTATGAATCTTATGTAAATCCTTCTACTTTAAAACCAAGTTTATATAAAAGGAGTATTGACGAAGGTGGATATAAAAAGAAAGAAAAATATGCTTTTAAAGGAAATTCTGTAACAAGTACTGCAAAAAAAGGAAGCAAGCAAGAAACCACCAAAACTTTTGCAATTGGTACATCAACTCAAGACGTTATTTCAACAATGTATAAGCTAAGAAGTTTAGATTTGACAAAAATTAAAACAGGCCAAACTCAATCTTTCACCATTGTTTTTGACGAAAAACAAATACCTGTTTCACTTAAACTTTTAGGAACAGAAACTATTTCAGCAGGAAATTTAGGCGAAAAATTATGTTATAAATTTTCTATTGGAGCAAAAACAGATGTTTTAAAAGGAAAAGATAAAAACTTGATTTACTTAACAGCAGATGCTAAAAAAATTCCTGTCTTAATGAAGTTTAGTATTCCTGTTGGAACTGGAGAATTAAAATTAACATCGGCAAGCGGTATTTAATATGAGAAAATTATTTTTAATATTGTCAGTACTTTTTGCTCTTT
This sequence comes from Flavobacterium sp., assembly GCA_043747155.1. Taxonomy (GTDB): domain Bacteria; phylum Bacteroidota; class Bacteroidia; order Flavobacteriales; family Flavobacteriaceae; genus Flavobacterium. The sequence continues at coordinate 3,197 of JAYTPS010000248.1, forward strand.
TAAGTATCGTGTTTTCGGTTTTACCATTAGATACAATTGCATTTGTACCTATAATTTTGGCATCAATTTGTTTAATAATAACCTTCGTGAAGTCTAATGAAAGTCAGCGAAAATTACCAAAACTAATTTTTGCAATTACTTACCTTTGTGCAGCAGTAGTTTTGTTTAAAACTTTCCTAATTAAAGACGAAGTAGCTGTTGATAAGCAATTTGAGAAAGAAAAAATAGAGATTAAGCAAGAAGCTAAAAAAGAGCTAGAGGAATTAGAAGGTTTAGAATAAAAAATTTCAATAAAAAAAATTTGAATTTCAATTATAAATATTGTAATTTGTTTTTTTTTATTTGAATTTCTTTAGTTTTGTATCCAATTACAAACTAATCATGAGAAACATACTTATAATAGGTGCAGGTCGATCTGCTTCGTCATTAATTCAATACTTATTAAATAAATCTGACGAGCAAAATTTGCATCTCACAATTGGCGATTTGTCATTAGAATTAGCGCAAAGAAAAACTAATAATCATAAAAACGCTACGGCAATTCAATTAGATATCCATAACGAAATACAACGTCATTTAGAAATTGAGAAAGCAGATATTGTAATTTCTATGCTTCCTGCACACATGCACATTGAAGTTGCAAATGATTGTGTTTTGTTTAAAAAACATATGGTTACTGCTTCTTATGTTTCAGAATCAATCCAAAATTTAGACAAAGTTGTTAAAGAAAATAATTTGATTTTTATGAATGAAATTGGGCTTGATCCAGGAATTGATCACATGAGCGCAATGAAAATTATTGATGAAATTCAAGATAAAGGCGGAAAAATTATTTTATTCGAATCTTTTTGTGGTGGATTAGTTGCACCCGAAAGCGACAATAATTTATGGAACTACAAGTTTACTTGGGCGCCAAGAAATGTGGTTTTGGCAGGTCAAGGTGGCGCAGCAAAATTTATTCAAGAAGGAAAATATAAATACATTCCATATCATAAATTATTTCGAAGAACTGAATTTTTATTAGTTGAAGGTTATGGAAAATTTGAAGCTTATGCCAATCGAGATTCTTTAAAATACCGAAGTGTTTATGGATTAGACGATGTTTTAACTTTATATCGAGGTACAATTCGCAGAGTTGGATATTCTAAAGCTTGGAACATGTTTGTTCAACTTGGTATGACCGATGATAATTACATTATGGAAAATTCAGAAACTATGAGTTTTAGAGATTTTACCAATTCTTTTTTGCCTTATCATCCAACAGATTCGGTAGAAATAAAAATGCGTATGGCACTTAATATTGAGCAAGATGATATTATGTGGGATAAACTTTTAGATTTAAATTTATTTAATGGAACTAAAATTATTGGTCTTAAAAATGCAACACCAGCACAAATTTTAGAAAGAATTCTTAATGATTCTTGGACGTTGCAACCAACCGATAAAGACATGATTGTAATGTATCACAAATTTGGTTATGAGCTAAACGGAGAACAACACCAAATAGACTCCAAAATGGTTTGTATTGGCGACGATCAAACCTTTACTGCAATGTCTAAAACTGTTGGTCTACCAGTTGCTATGGCAACATTACAAATATTGAACGGAAATATAAAAACCCCAGGAGTACAATTGCCAATTCGTGAAGAAGTATATCTACCAATATTGAAAGAACTTGAACAATTTGGTGTGGTTTTCAAAGAAACACAAATGCCGTATATTGGATATAATCCAGATAGATTGGTTGAAACAAATTAATTTAGACACACTTGTTTTGGTTCTTTTTTATATAAAATAAATAGTAAAATTCTACTTTTGATATAAATATAAAACAAAATTCCTATTTTTGATTAAAATTTATAAAAATGAAAATCAATCAGCTACAAATAGAAATTGACGGAATCGATAAAGAAATTCTTAGAGATTTAATGCTCGATGCACGAAAACCAATTCTTCAAATTGCAAATAAAATTGGAATATCTGGAGCTGCAATACACCAACGATTAAAAAAACTTGAAGATGCTGGAGTAATTTCGGGTTCAAAATTTATAGTTAACAATAAGGTTTTAGGATATAGAACTATGGCTTTCATAGGGATTTATCTTGAAAAAGCGGCAAGCAATTCAGAAGCAGTAAAAGAATTAAAAAAAATTCCCGAAGTTTTAGAATGTCATTACACAACAGGAAATTGGAGTATTCTTGTAAAAATAATTTGCCGCGATAACGAACATTTAATGCAATTACTTAATAAAAAAATTCAACCCATTGATGGTGTTTCTCGAACTGAAACTTTTATTTCGTTAGAACAACAAATTGAAAGACAAATTCAACTTTAAAAATTAATATACAATGCAAGTTAAGTTTTCAAAAGAACTAATTACTATCAGTTTTTATAGTATTACATTTCTCTTGATTTCTCTTGGCGAACTATATATTCCTTCTGGAGTTTGTAATCCTGGCTTTGGTTATATGCTTTTTTTGATTTTTATTCCAACTTCAATAGTGTATTTTTTTATACAATTATTCAACTATTTAAAAGGAAATTCAAAATATAGAAATTGTTTATTTTTGCACTTACTAATTTGGGTTGTCTTATTATTATTTTTAATATTCAATAAATAAAAATGTTTAAAAAAATTTCTAAAGAAGCGTTAACACTTGGTTTCTATATTATTTATATAACTTTAACTGTAATTTGCTATACTTATTTTCCAGGCAATACTAAAACTCCAAACACAGGTTTTGTATTGTTATTTTTACTAATTCCAATTAGTTTTAGCTTTGCAATAATTCAAGTTCTTCGCCATTTTAAGAATGAAAAAAGCTATTTTAAATGTTTTTTAATTCATGGTGTAGCTTGGTTTTCGATAATCACTTTTTTGACAAATTTTGCAAAATAAAAAAAATTCTAAAACTTTAAATTTAATTAAAGAATTAGAATCTTTTTATCAATAAATTATTTTTACCATTTAATCTCTTCTTCCAAGTATTTGAAAAGCCCAATAAAGTAAAGATGCTAATGCTCCAAGTGCTGCAACTACATAAGTTCTTGCTGCCCATTTTAATGCATCTTCAGCTCCAGCATATTCTTCTTGGCTTAACATATTTTTATTTTTTAACCAAGCCAAAGCTCTGTTACTTGCATCATATTCTACAGGTAAAGTTACAAAACTAAAAATTGTAGCAATACCCATTAAAACTAAACCTGCAATGGCAACATAAAATCCAATTGAAGTTCCTTTAGATGCAATTCCTAACATTATTCCACCCATTATTAACCAAGTTGACATTTTGGAAGAAATATTTACAGCCGGAACCATTTTAGAACGCATTGTCAACCATTGATAAGCTTGAGCATGTTGCACAGCATGACCACATTCGTGAGCAGCAACCGCAGCAGCAGCAGCATTTCTTTGATTATAGACACCTTCACTAAGGTTAACTGTTTTATTGGTTGGATCGTAATGATCTGTCAATTGTCCTGGAGTAGAAATTACTTTTACATCTCTAATTCCATTATCTGCAAGCATTTTTTCAGCAATTTCTGCACCAGACATTCCGTTTCGTAAACTAACTTTTGAGTATTGAGCAAATTTACTTTTTAGTCGTGAACTTACCAACCAACTAAATAAAGCGATAACACCAATTATTATAAAATACATAATTTTTAATTTTTTAAAATATAAAGTTACAAAATTAATATCAAATTACACGCCAAAACTTCATTCTGCCAAATTGACTTAAAAACAACTAACTCGCAAATTAATAAAAATAGAATTTTTTAGTTAAATTATCCTACCAAGTTAATAATTTTTCCTGGAACGATTATAATATTTTTAGGAGT
>JAYTPS010000249.1:0-3061 GCA_043747155.1 Flavobacterium sp.
CTCCGATTTGATGTTCAATCAAATCGGAGTTTTTTTATATAGATTTAATTTTATTATTTTATAAATTCAATTTTTTGAACTTCTTCGGCGTTAACACTGTCAAAAAATCCTTGGTCATTCATCCAATCATCACTAAAAACTTTACTCATGTATCGAGAACCATGATCTGGAAAAATAATAACAACAATACTATTTGGTGTAAATTCTCCTTCATCGGAAAATTGTCTTACTGCTTGCAAAGCTGCACCAGAGGTATAACCTACAAATAATCCTTCTTTTTTAGCAATTTCTCTTGTAACATGAGCACTTTGCTCGTCTGTTACTTTCATAAAACTATCTATAATGTCAAAATCAGTAGCTGTAGGAATTAAATTTTTACCTAATCCTTCAATTCTGTATGGATAAATTTCATTATTGTCAAACTCTTTAGTTTCATGGTACTTTTTCAAAACAGATCCAAAAGCATCTACTCCAAGAATTCTAATATTGGGATTTTGCTCTTTTAAGAATTTTGCAGTTCCCGAAATTGTTCCTCCTGTTCCGCTACAAGCCACAAGATGTGTTATTTTTCCGTTAGTTTGTTCCCAAATTTCAGGACCAGTTGTTTTATAATGAGCATCAATATTCAATTGATTAAAATATTGATTTATGTAAACCGAACCTTTAGTTTCTTCATGCAAACGTTTGGCAACATTATAATAAGATCGTTCATCATCTGCTGAAACATGTGCTGGACAAACATAAACCTTTGCTCCCATTGTTCTTAGCATGTCTATTTTATCTTTAGACGATTTAGAACTTACTGCCAATATACAATCATATCCTTTAATAATACTAACCATTGCAATACTAAAACCAGTATTACCAGAAGTAGTTTCAATTATAGTGTCACCTGGCTTTAATATTCCTTTTCTTTCGGCTTCTTCAATTATATATAAAGCAATTCTATCTTTAGTAGAATGTCCTGGATTAAATGCTTCAACCTTTGCATAAAAATTACCTTCTAAATTTTCGGTAACTCGGTTTAGCTTAATAAGAGGTGTATTTCCTATTAATTCCAAAACATTATTAAAAGCTTTTATTTCTTCTTTCATAAATAAAAAATTTGTTGAGGCATTTACAAAAATATTAATAGCCACGAAACGTTGCAAATTTAATAAAATATTTTAAACTATTTTTTAATTCTTTCTAAATCTAACAAAAAACTAAATTCTTTGGCTAGTTCTTTAAGAGATTCAAACCTTCCAGATGCACCACCATGTCCAGTATCCATATTAGTGTCTAAAAACAATTGATTATTATTGGTTCTTAAACTCCTCAATTTAGCAATCCATTTAGCTGGTTCCCAATATTGTACCTGCGAATCGTGAAGTCCAGTTGAAATATACATATTGGGATACTCTCTTTTTTCTACATTATCATAAGGTGAATAGGATAACATGTACTTATAATATTTTTTAACATTTGGGTTTCCCCATTCGTCATATTCTCCTGTTGTTAAAGGTATAGTTTCATCGAGCATCGTTGTTACAACATCAACAAATGCTACTTGGGCAATTATTCCATTATAAATTTCTGGTGCCATATTGGCAATTGCACCCATTAATAATCCACCAGCAGAACCACCTTCGGCATACAAATGTTGAGCAGAAGTATATTTTTCTGAAATTACATATTTAGAGCAATCAATAAAATCAGTAAATGTATTTTTCTTTTTTAATAATTTTCCATCTTCATACCAATTTCTTCCCAAATCCTCGCCACCACGAATGTGAGCAATGGCATAAATAAATCCTCTATCCAATAAAGATAAACGTGTTGTTGAAAAATAAGGATCGATATTCATTCCATACGAACCATAGGCGTAAAATAAAAATGGATTTTCGCCATTCAGTTCCATTCCGTTTTTATAAACCATAGATATTGGAACTTTTGTACCATCAGTAGCAGTTGCCCAAATTCGCTTTTCGGTATATTTATTTTTATCAAATATTCCTCCAAGAACTTCTTGCTCCTTTAGAATAACTTTTTCTTTGGTTCGCATGTTAAAATCAACTAACGAACTTGGTGTTGCCATTGATTGATAACTGTATCGCAAAATCTCGGTCTCAAAATCAATGTTGGTAGTAGTTTCGGCAGTGTAAGTTTCAATATCAAATGGTAAATAATAAGCTTCATTCCCATTCCAAGGTGTAATTTTAATTTTATTCAAACCATTTTCTCGTTCAGAAACCACTAAATAATCTTTAAAAATATCAATTCCTTCAAACAAAACGTCTTCACGATGTGCTATTAAATCAACCCAATGCTCTTTAGATGTTTTATCTTCTGGAGTTTTCATTAGTTTAAAATTAGTAGCGTCATCTTTATTAGTTACAATATAAAAACTATCTTTATAATGAGATATTGTATATTCTAGTTCACGAGTACGCTTTTGAAAAACCTTGAATTTTTCATCAGGAGTTATTGATAATAGAATTTGAAACTCAGTAGTTAAGGTACTTTCGGAAGAAATTATCAAATATTTTTTAGACTTTGATTTATATATTGAAACATTAAAAGTGTCATCTTTTTCAAAATAAACTACTTCATCTTCATCACAATTAGAACCTAATTTATGTTTATAAATTTTATCTGGCCTCAAGGTAACATCATCTTTCCTTGAATAAAAAATTGTTTTATTATCACTTGCCCATGTTGCGCCACCAGTAGTATTTTCAATTTTTAAAGGCAAAATTTCATTGGTTTCCAAATTCTTAATTTGAATAATATATTGGCGTCTTGAAACAGTATCAATACCATAAGAAACCCATTTATTATCTTCGCTAATGCTAATTCCATTTAAATTAAAATAGGTAAAATCTTTAGCCATTTGATTGCAATCAAAAAGAATTTCTTCTGTTGCATCAAGAGTTTGTTTTTTACGAGAGTGAATTGGATAATCTTTACCTTTTTCAAATCGAGTAATATAAAAATAACCGTTATAAAAATAAGGAACCGATTCATCATCCTCCTTAATTCTAGCTTTCATTTCTTCAAATAAATCCTTCTGAAAAGCTTT
>JAYTPS010000250.1:0-3907 GCA_043747155.1 Flavobacterium sp.
GCAGTCGAGAGACCAAAAGCAGCAATCATTCGTGAAAAAGGAAGTAATTCTGAGCGCGAAATGGGAAATGCAATGTACTTGGCAGGATTTGATGTTAAAGATGTTCACATGACTGATTTAATTTCTGGTAGAGAAACATTAGAAGATATTCAGTTTATTGGAGCAGTTGGTGGATTTTCAAATTCAGATGTTTTGGGTTCTGCTAAAGGTTGGGCTGGAGCATTTTTATATAATGAAAAAGCTAAAAATGCTTTGCAAAATTTCTTTAAACGAGAAGATACTTTGTCAGTTGGAATTTGTAATGGTTGTCAATTGTTTATGGAATTAGAATTGGTAAATCCAGATCACACTATTCACGGAAAAATGAAACACAATGATTCTGGCAAGCATGAAAGTATTTTTACTTCTGTGAAAGTACAAGAAAATAATTCGGTAATGTTGAAATCACTTGCTGGAACAACTCTTGGAGTTTGGGTTTCTCACGGTGAAGGAAAATTTAATTTACCTTTATCAGAAGATAATTATGATATTGTTGCCAAATATGGATATGAAGATTATCCAGCAAACCCAAATGGTTCAGACTATAACACAGCAATGCTTTGCGATAAAACAGGACGACATTTAGTTACTATGCCACACATTGAGCGTTCTACTTTTCCTTGGAATTGGGCATATTATCCAAAAGATAGAAAAGATGAAGTTTCGCCTTGGTTGGAAGCGTTTGTTAATGCTAGAATTTGGGTTGAGAATGTTAATAAGAAATAAAATTAGTATTTTTGATGTTGGTGAAATATTTTATTGTTTATGATTATTGCTATGATATACAACTTAGCAATAGATTTACCGAAAATCGTAATCAATAAATCTATAAATAAAAATGAAATTATTTTTGTAATTTTGAAAAAAGATCAAAAAAATGAGAACATTAAGCGTAACAATATCAGATTTAGAATTTAACAAATTCGGAATAAAAGATAATAAATTGAATTTTACTGATTTTGTAGACATTGTAAGTAAAGAATTGACTCGCCAAAATTTAAATAAGTGCGTTGAACTTGCAGAAAAACATGGACTTTCTAAAATGACAATGGACGAAATTACAAACGAAATAAAAGCGGTTAGGAAAAATGCAAAGAATCGTAATTGATACAAACGTAATAATTTCATCCTTAATCCAGAAAAGTTATCCTTACACAATAGTTAATGAACTTTTTATCGATGACAAAATAGAGATGTGTGTTTCAGATGAATTATTATCTGAATATTAAGAAGTATTAAGAAGAGAAAAGTTTGCAAGATTTCATGATTTTTTTTCACGAGCAGAAGCACTACTTGTAGCAATTGAAACTAAGGCAACTATTTTCAGTCCGAAAATAAGATTACAATTAATTTCTGATGCTGATGATAATATGATTTTAGAACTTGCAGATGAAAGTATTGCAGATTATGTAATTACTGGAAACACAACAGATTTTATTTTCCCAACTTATAAAGAAACTAAAATTGTAACGCCAAGAGACTATTGGGAAAATCACAAACCAAAATAAATTGTAAATAAAGACATTTTTTGCAAAATGCTGTTTGTTGGAATTGGGCATATTATCCAAAAAATAGAAAAGATGAAGTTTCACCTTGGTTGGAAGCGTTTGTGAATGCTAGAGTTTGGGTTGAGAATTTTAATGAGATATAAATATGTATATTTGATGTTGGTAAAATGTTTTTATTATTCTAAAAGTATTGTGACAATCAACTAATTTGCGGCAACTCTCAACGACATCCTACATAGAAAACATGTTAATGATGAAAAGAACGACACTATCAAATCATATTGATGCTTTTAGAACGGAAGCTTTAATGCTTTTAAGATTTCAATTAGCATTTAATCGAATTTTAAGGTTTGAAAATTTTAATGAAATGTCGCGTTCAAATTATGTAGATCAACGGCTTTCTTTAAAAGCAATTGAAAATGATTTAGTGATAAGAATTTGTAAGTTCGATGATGATAGAAAAGGAGTTCACTCATTCAAAAAAGCAATCAACGAGATACAAAATACGCATCCTCATAAACCTGAAATAGTAGAGAAAGTAAAGATTTTTAGCAAAATGATAGCCAAAGCAAAACAAGAAAGAAGACATGAAAAATTGGCACATTTAAAAATTGGAATTGAAGATAACGAGTATGAAGTAAGATATAATCTTATACCAACAATAAAACTAATGATTGATATAATTGACTTAATGTTTGAAAAGAAAATTTCTTATGAATGGAGTGACGGTCAGTATGAAAAATTTGATTTACGAAAAGAAGTTTTGCGAGAAAGATAAGAGCAGCCGCTAACAGTCGTTTCTCGCAATTGCGAATTTTGTAGTAAGTTCACGTTTACGTTTCGCAATAATTTTTATCTTTAACAGAAAATAATTCATTCCGAAGTTTACAACTACATTAATCTCAAAAACATTATATTTCTTTGCTACTTTGAATAAAAAAAAGTATTCTTTCAAATCCTTCCATAAAGCGAATATTTACTTATGTTTCTTAGTAGGAACAATCATCAAAGGAATCGTAGTTTGATTCAATACCTTTTCTGTAGTACTTCCAATCAATATTTTTTCGAGCCATTTTTGACTGTGTGAACCAATTATTATCAAATCTATTTTTAGTTTTTTTGCTGTTTTTAGTATTCCTTCTGCAAAATCTCCATTTTCTATTAAGGTAATTATTGCGTCGTCTTTAAGATGTGTTTTTATTTTATCTAAATAATAATTTGCTGCATCAGTTGGTGAATCTGTATTCAAATATTGAAAAAAAGTAGCACTACTAAAATCTCCAATTCCAGATATTGGCGATGTTATAAACGAAGTGTAATAAGTTTCATTTTCTACAATATGTAACAATGTAACTTCTGCTTTCATCGCTTTGGCAAACGAATATCCAATTGCTGCAATTTTGGTTGCATTAGAATTATAATCAATTGCAATAAGTACTTTTTTATCTGTTATCATAAAACTATTTATTAATTTATTTCACTTTTTTCAAATACCAAACGTGCCATTAAATAACTCACAGTAGACTCTGCACCTTGATTTAAATTGATGTGATTTTCTTCCAAACCATCATAACAACCGCCAGTTTTTGGGTTGTAAACAATTTGATTTAAATGATTTTTTCCTAAAAACCAATTGAAAGCCACTACCATTTTATTGTAATATTCTTTGTCTTCAAAAACTTCATAAAACTTGTTTAAAGCCAGAATTGTGTAAGCAACATCTATTGGTTGTTCGCCAAAGTTATTGGCATCTTTACCTTTATGATTCCAACCTTGATTTGAAACTACTTTTATTTGATCGTCTTTAAAGATAATATTCAATAAAAAATCGAACGTTTTTTTAGCAATTTTTTTATACAATTTACTTCCAGTTTTTAACGATGCATACAGCATTGCTTCTGGCAAAAGACTGTTAGCATAAGTTAAATAATTTTCAAACCATTTCCATTTATCATCAGAAACACCTCTAAATTTTGAAACTAAATTATCTGCCAATTTGGTAATTATTTCAGTAATTTCTAGAGTATTATTTTTTAAATCATACCAATACAATCCTTTTATAGAAAATGAAATGGCTCTTGGAGATTTGAATTTTAAAATATGAACTATTGATTTTTCTATCGCAACATTCGCTTTATCTATAAATTCTTTTGGAAATAAATCAGTATGCGAAGCAAATTCTCCTAATGCCCAAATTGTTCTTCCGTTAGAATCTTCAAGATTTTCGTTGTGATTATTATTAGTAAAATTTCCCAATTTATCAACATAATTTAAAAAACTTCCGTCTTCTTGCTGACAATATAGTAGAAAATTTAAATAGGTTTCTATCAAAAATAAATCGGCAATATCTTTAGTAATTT
>JAYTPS010000251.1:0-3701 GCA_043747155.1 Flavobacterium sp.
GAATAAGGTTGTAATTGACCAGCATTTGAATTTGAAAAATTCCATCTATCTGTATTTCCAGTTTTAATTCTAAAATCTATTGCATCATTTGTACCTATATAATTTGTTCCAGCAACAGTTCCTGAATTTCCAGTTAATGCCCAATCATTGCTTGCGCCAGAAGCTACTTTTTCCCAAACAGTACCATTATAGTAATAAAAACCAACCGATGTTACATTTGCAGTTATTCCAAATGCTGATCCTGATACAACTTCATTAATATATATTAATGTTGATGTTGGAATCGCTAACATACTTTGAGCTCTTTGCCTTGTAACTCTCGGAATTATAATACCATCGACATTTGTAAAAGCACCTGACGGATTATTAGCAACAACATCTAATGTTGAGCTAGGTGTTATTGTTCCTATACCTACTTGTGCATGCGCATCATTTAAAACTAACAATAATAATACTAAAAAAAAATATAATTTTTTCATAACAAATTGAATTTAATGGTTTTACTAAAAAAGTATTTGATTTTGGTTTAAATTGAACTAATTGGTTTTACATCATATTAACTTTTTATACTGAAATATCTTATGTTTTGATTAAACACTTAGAAATTTAACTCAATATTTTTATAAGTGCTTAAAAAAATCGTTGAAATTCTCATAAACTCGATTAAAGGGTCTATGTGCTTAAAAATTAAACATTTATGTAAAAAATGATGGTTTCATATAAATTAATTTTTTACTTTTACCTCATAAAATAAAGATTATGAGAAAATATAGCCAAATAGTAAGTGTTTTAATATTGTTTTTTGCAATGCAAAATGTTGCTGCTCAGTTATATGTAAGTCCGAGTAGTTATGTTTATGTAAATAATCAATATGTTACTGTAACAAAAGATGTGAATCTTAATAATAATGGAAATATATATTTAAGAAATCAAGCGCAATTATTGCAAAAAACAAATGCAAGTTCTTTAAATTCTGGAGAAGGAAAATTATCTGTTTTTCAAGAAGGAACGGTAAATAATTTTGCATATAATTATTGGTGTTCTCCAGTGGGTAAAGCCACTTTATTAGGAGTCGGTAATGATGTGTTTGGAGCAACAATGTTAAATAGACCATATAATGTAACCGATTTTTCTCCTGCAACGCTTATGCCAAGCCCATCAATGGATGGCTCAACGACTGCAGGAAGTTTGTCTATTGCTACACGATGGATTTATAAATATTTATTTTCAAATTCATTTTCAGGTTGGGTAACGGTTGGTTCTAGCGAAACAGTTGGTGCTGGAGAAGGATTTACCATGAAAGGTGTATCTGGAGATGATACAACCGTAGGGATTGGTGAAGCTACTTTTAATAATCCTGTAGGAATAGACAATCAAAGATATGACTTTAGAGGAAAACCAAATGATGGGAATATTGGAGTAAGTGTTCAAGCTGGTCAAAAAACGTTAACCGGAAATCCTTATCCTTCTGCAATAGATTTACAACGATTTTTAACAGTAGCAGATAATCCTTCGGCTGCAAATTGTACAGGTATTGCTTATTTTTGGGAACAAGATAAAACAGTTGCTTCGCATTTATTAGCTGCTTATAAAGGAGGTTATGGTTCATATGCAGCGGCAACAAATATATATTTAGCGCCACAATTTTATAATTATGATGGTGCAGGTGTACAGCTAGGACCTGCTGGTTCAGGAACTGTATATCCAAGAAAATTTTCTCCTGTAGGTCAAGGTTTTATGATTGAAGGTGATGGTTCTGTTGTTGGTACTGCACAAGTAACAATGTCTAATAATTTTAGAGTATTTGAAAAAGAAGGTGCTACATCACATTTTGATAGAAATGCAAATGTTTCAAATACTGGTTTTTTACCAGCAATTCCATCTGTATCAGGATTTGATTATACTACGGTAAGTTCAGCTCCAACACCTCAAATTAAATTAAATACTTTAATGAATACAACTGGAATCAGAAAAGTAGTACTTGCTTTTCATCCCGCTGCAACTGATGGAGTTGATCACGGTATGGATGCAAAAAACCCAGATGCAACTCCTGTTGATATGTATTTTGTTATTGATAATAAAGAATATGTTATCGGTGCTGTAAATTTTGATATCAATAAAAAAATTCCAATAGGATTTAAAAATACAACTGCATCTGCAACATTCAAAATGACTGTTAGTGAAATGATAAATTTTGAAGATGCATCTAATGTGTATATTCATGATAAGGATAATGATACTTATCACGAAATATTAAATAACGAATATGAAATGACGCTACCGATTGGAGTAAACAATACAAGATATGAAATAACATTTATCAATGCTGCTCTAAGTATTCCTGTATTAGCAAGCGATAGTTTTACAGTTTTCCAGAATAATCAATCACAACAATTAAACATTTCAAATCCTAATGATATTGCTATAAAAGCTATAGATCTATATGATATTTCAGGAAAACTGATTTTTAATAAAACTAAATTAGAAGCAAAAAGAAATTACCAATTTTCTACTTCAAATATTAGTGATGCTGTTTATATTGTTAAAATTACAACAACAAACAATCAAGATTTTTCTAAAAAGATTACTATCTATAACGGAAAATAAATCTAAAATAAATAAATATATCAAAAGCAGTCAATTTGGCTGCTTTTTTCTTGATATAAATTGGCGTAAATTTGCATAAATTTCTTTTTTTGAAAACTCAAAATCAACTACTTACTTTAGATTTTCCTTCAGTTTCGTTATCAATTAAACGAGAAGATTTGATCCATCCTATAATTTCAGGAAACAAGTACAGGAAATTAAAATACAATATAATTCAAGCAAAGTCAGAAAAAAAAGGCCGTTTACTCACTTTTGGAGGTGCTTTTTCAAATCATATTGCTGCTGTTGCTTCTGCTGGAAAAGAATATGGTTTTGAAACCATCGGAATTATTCGAGGTGAAGAACTTGCAAACAAAATCAAGGACAATCCAACTTTGCAATTTGCGCAAGATTGTGGAATGAAATTTGATTTCATTTCGAGAGAAATGTATCGTAAGAAAGATAATGTTGATTTTTTAGAAAAATTGCAACAGAATTGGGGTTCGTTTTATTTGCTTCCAGAAGGAGGAACAAATGATTTGGCAATAAAAGGTTGTGAAGAAATACTAACAAATTCTGACAATGAATATGATTATATATGTTGCGCTGTTGGAACTGGAGGAACTATTTCTGGCATTATAAATTGTTCAAAAAGTAGTCAACAAGTTTTAGGATTTCCTGCATTAAAAGGTGATTTTATGTATGAAGAAATTCGTAATTTTGTAAAAAAAGAAAATTGGACATTAATTCAAGACTATCATTTTGGAGGTTATGGAAAAGTAACTACAGAATTAATCGAGTTTATGAATCAGTTTTATAAGAAAACAAATATATTATTAGATCCAATATATACTGGAAAGATGGTTTTTGGCGTTATAGATTTAATTAATAAAAATTATTTTCCTGTGGGTTCTAAAATAGTAATGATTCATACAGGTGGAATACAAGGAATTCAAGGGATGAATTTGAAATTAAGAAATAAAAAATTACCTTTAATTGAAATCAATGATTAAGAAATTTTTACTTTTTGTTATAGTATTAATTGTTTGGAGTTGTAACTCTACACAATCTGTTGTTCGTACAACAAAAGCTCCAGTTAAAAGACAAACAGCTAT
>JAYTPS010000252.1:0-3200 GCA_043747155.1 Flavobacterium sp.
TTGATTAATGAAAAAAATACTTTACCTACTGACTTTTGCAATAATATCAATTAATTGTAAAGCACAGTTAACATTAGTTCCAATACAAGATCAAAACCCGGATGATATTCAATCAAATACTTATTTAGTTGATAGTGATAATTTATTAAATCCATATATTGGTACTTGGGTTTATACTAATGGTACAACTTCTTTAAAAATTGTTTTAAGAAAAGAAATAAATAATGATAATGGTTATTATAGAGAAGATTTAATTTATGGTGAATATCAATATATTAAAGATGGCATTGAAAAAATTAACACATTACCTCAAATAGATGTTGTATTTCAAATTCAAAAAAAACATACTATTGGCGGAAATTACATTTTAAGTAAAAACGAAACAACAAGATGTAATGATTGTGAAGAAGATGAAAAAAGATTATTAGTTTATATGAATGATCCATTAAAAGAAACTGCAGCAAATGTAGTGTTAAGACGAATTGTTTTTGATGGAAATCCAGCATTATCAGCATCGATTCTTTTTGATGGCATTAAAGAAACTGGATTCTTAATTGAGGAAACGGTTACAGAATATGTTACCAACACTATAGCAAACGGAAATTATATATAATTAAACAACCTTAAAATTTAATCTTAATTGTCTAAAAAACTGCCTCAAAAGGCAGTTTTTTTTTATCGAAAAAAAAATATTAATTAAAAAATTTACTCAAACAACAACTTTATATTCTCATAAGAATTTTTTAAAGCTTGTTTAATTTCTTCTGGATTGAGCCATGCTACTTTTTCTATTCCTTCATTTTCTTGTGGAATTGGTGTTCCTTCAAAATCGGTTTTCATTTCAAACCAATGAGTAATTTTTAGTCTGTAAATACCATTTCGCTTAAAAATATGATAGGTTTTTTGAAGTTTTTTAGTAATTTTTAAATTATTTACACCTGTTTCTTCTTCAACTTCTCGAAGCGAACAATTTTCAATTTCTTCTCCTTTATCGCATCCACCTTTAGGCAAATCCCATTTTCCGTTTCTAAAAATAAATAAAACCTCACCTTTTTTATTATAAACCAATCCGCCACCAGCTTTTTTTACAGGAATTTGTTCTTTTACTTTTTTTAAAAGTTCTTTTTCATCAGGATAATACAAATAAGCTTTCTTAATCTTATTGTTGAACATCTTCACAATAAGTTGCTCAACATCAATGCTTTCAAGCAAAAATATTTGAAAATCGGTTTCTTTTTCAATTTCATTTGTTAGAAAAAGTGGCTTATCGTTGACAAAAACTTTATACATTTGCAGTATGATTTTTAATAAAGACACAGCCGAAAAAACAGCCGAATTGCTTTTGCAAATAAATGCAATTAAATTGAATCCGTCAACACCTTTTTTATGGGCATCGGGTTGGAATTCTCCAATTTATTGCGACAATCGCCTAACACTTTCATTTCCAGCTATTAGAAATTATATTCGTGATGAGTTTGTGCACCAAATAGAAGAAATTTATGGTAAACCAGATGTAATTGCTGGTGTTGCAACTGGCGCAATTGGCATTGGCATACTTGTTGCAGAAGTGCTTGGACTGCCTTTTGTATATGTAAGACCAGAGCAAAAAAAGCATGGAAGACAAAACCAAGTGGAAGGGTTTTTGCAAAAAGGTCAGAATGTTGTGGTTATTGAAGATTTAATAAGTACAGGAAATAGTAGTTTACTGGCTGTTGAAGCTATAAGAGAAGCTGGAGCAAATGTTAAAGGAATGATTGCAATTTTCTCTTATGGATTTGATGTTGCTAAAGAAAATTTTAGTAATGCCAATGTTGAATTGAATACCTTAAGCAATTATGAAAATTTATTAAATTTAGCAGTTGCAAAACAATACATAACCGAAGAAGAACAAAGAACATTAGAAGAATGGAGAAAAAACCCATCTGAATGGAATGTTTTAGAAAAAAAATAAATTAAAATTCGAGAAATTCATTCTCTTGTTTCTAATATTAAAAAAAATGAATTTAGAAAGTCCTAAAGTAACCGTTGAAAAATCAGCAGAATATATATTTAATGCGTTGTCGGAAGTTAAAAATTTTGAAAAATTAATGCCTGAAAACACTTCAAAATTTGAAGTAACTTCCGAGGATTCTTTTATTTTTGGATTAAAAGGGATGCCAGAAATAAAATTGAGAATTAAAGAAAAAAATCCAAATTCTAAAATAATTTTAGGAGCTGCAAGCGACAAACTTCCGTTTGTATTGATTGCTACAATCGAGTCTATGGCGGAGGAGGAAACGCAAGTACATCTTTTCTTTGAAGGCGAATTTAATGCGATGATGGCCATGATGATCAAAGGACCTATTTCAAAATTCATCGAAACTTTGGTTGATAATATGGTGGTTTTATAAATAGAAAATATGGAAATTGTGGTTTATGAATCAATTTTTGAAAATCAAGTAATTGATCACATTCTCAACATTCAACAAAATGAATTCAATGTGCCAATTTCTATAGAAGACCAACCAGATTTGAATCAAATTGAAACTTATTATCAAACCAATAAAGGCAATTTCTGGCTAGCTCTCGAAAATAAAAAAGTGATTGGAACAATAGCACTACTCGATATCGATTATCAAAATGCTGTGATCAGAAAAATGTTTGTAAATCGAAATTTTAGAGGGCCAAAATATCGTGTTGGACAATTGCTAATGAATATGCTATTAGCACACGCAAAACATAACCAAATACTTAAAATTTATTTGGGCACTACCGCAAAAATGTTTGCTGCCCATCGTTTTTATGAAAAAAATGGCTTTTTGAGGATCAACAAAACCGAACTTCCATTATTATTTCCGTTGGTTCAGGTTGACACTGTTTTTTATAAATTAATATTATAAAAACTTCAAAATCAATTCTTTGTTACATTCGTTAGGTTATCAGTAAAAAACAAATTAGAAAGATTTTGAAACTCGTCACCACGCATAAAAATCGAAATATCAACATCGTCAAAGCTGTTTTTTCCGGCAGCCGCCAAAAGTTCGTTGGCAGCATGAAGGGTGTTTTTATGAAAATAAAAAACCCGTTCGGCCTTGTCAGATACAACCAAACCTTTCATCAACATTTTATTTTGAGTAGCAACACCTGTCGGACATTCGTTATTATTGCACTTTAAGGCTTGAATACAACCCAACGAAAACATAAAACCACGTGCCGAGTTG
>JAYTPS010000253.1:0-9092 GCA_043747155.1 Flavobacterium sp.
ACACATTTCTGTATCTCTTCTTGAGGCATCGTCCGGATTCGAACCGGAGTAGGAGCTTTTGCAGAGCCCAGCCTAGCCGCTCGGCCACGACGCCAATTAGTTAATTGGATTGCAAATATAAAACAAAAAACCCAAAAAGCAAATTCCAAATTCCAATTAGAAAAATAATATTTTCTGAAATTGTAATTTGGAATTTAAAAAGATTGTAATTTTTAATTTCTGTATTCTTCCATTTCAATAGTAACGGCTTCAACATCACCACCAATTGGAGGATTTATTTTAGAAACTGCCACAATAATTCTAGAAACCGAAGCTATTTCTTTAAAAATTCTTGTAATGATTCTATGAGCAACATGTTCTAGTAATTTAGATCGTATTGCCATTTCTTCCACCACAATTTTGTTTAAAAGCACATAATCAACAGTGTCTTTTAGCTCGTCTGTTTCGCAAGATTTTCTTAAATCGCTTTTAACTTCAAGATTTACAATATAATCGGATCCAATTTTAGATTCCTCAACAAGACAACCGTGGTAAGAGAAAGTGCGTATGTTTTTTAATTTTATAATTCCCATTTTAAATATTTTTTGATTGTAGCTTATCGTTTAAAGTTAAACTAACCATCAACCCCAAACTTTTTATATCTTTGCTAAAATTACAAAAATTATATGTCAACAGAAGAAAAGTCGTTAAATTTTATTGAACAAATTATAGAAGAAGATTTAAAAAACGGATTATCTAAAGATAAACTTCGTTTTCGTTTTCCGCCAGAACCAAATGGATATTTACATGTTGGTCATGCCAGCGCAATTTGTTTAAATTTTGGACTTGGACTTGATTATAAAGCACCTGTAAATTTACGTTTTGACGATACTAATCCTGCCAAAGAAGAACAAGAATTTGTTGATGCCATAAAAAAAGATGTGCAATGGCTTGGATTTAAATGGGATAACGAATGTTATGCGTCTGATTATTTTCAAGAACTATTTGATTGGTCAATAGTGTTTATAAAAAATGGAAAAGCTTATGTTGACAGTCAATCTTCTGAAGAAATGGCAAAGCAAAAAGGAACACCATCAACAACAGGAACAGATTCGCCTTATAGAAATCGTTCTGTTGAAGAGAATTTAGACCTTTTTAATCGAATGAAAAATGGTGAGTTTAAAGAAGGAACTCATATTCTTCGTGCTAAAATAGACATGACTTCAAATAATATGTTGATGCGAGATCCAATAATGTATCGCATTTTACACGCACATCATCATAGAACAAATGATGATTGGTGTATTTATCCAATGTATGATTGGGCACATGGCGAAAGCGATTATCTAGAACAAATTTCTCATTCATTTTGCACTCTTGAATTTTTACCACATCGAGAATTATATGATTGGTTTTTAGATCAAATTTACGATACCAATAAAGTTCGTCCAAAACAAAGAGAATTTGCTAGAAGAAATCTTTCACATACTGTTGTTTCTAAACGTAAATTACTACAACTCGTTCAAGAAAAGCATGTTACATCTTGGGATGATCCAAGAATGAGTACCATTTCTGGAATGAGAAGACGTGGTTATACGCCAACATCTATTAGAAATTTTGCAAACACTATTGGAATTGCAAAACGATCTAATTTAATAGATGTGTCACTTTTAGAATTTTGTGTTCGCGAAGATTTAAATAAAATTGCTCCAAGAGTTATGGCGGTTTTAAATCCGGTAAAATTAATAATTATCAATTATCCTGAAAGTAAAGAAGAATTATTAGAAGCAGAAAACAGCCAAGAAGATGCAAATTTAGGATTTAGAGAAGTGCCTTTTTCTAGAGAATTATATATTGAAAGAGAAGATTTTCAAGAAGAAGCTAATAAGAAGTTTTTTAGATTGACTTTAGGAACTGAAGTTCGTTTAAAAAATGGTTATATTATTAAAGGAGAATCAGTTGTAAAAGATAGTGAGGGTAAAATTACAGAAATTCACGCTACCTATGACGAAGATTCACGCAGCGGAAGTTGTTCAGAAGCAAGTCAAAGAAAAGTTAAAGGAACCATTCATTGGGTTTCAATAAAACATGCTATTGAAGCTGAAATTCGTTTGTATGACAGATTGTTTACTCATGAAAACCCAGATGGAGATAAAGAAGTTGATTTTAAAGAATACATTAATCCTAATTCGTTAGAAGTAATTACAGGATATTTAGAGCCAAGTTTAGCTTCGGCTAAAGATGGTGATAGATTTCAATTTCAACGTTTAGGATATTATTGCGTTGATAAAGATTCATCAGTACAAAAATTAATTTTTAATAAAACTGTTGGTCTAAGAGATACTTGGGCAAAAGTAGAAAGTAAAGAATAATATTAAAATAAATTTTATATATAAAAACCATCAGAAATGTTGGGTTTTTGTCATTATTATCAAAATCTATTGTTATTAATTTTAAATAGATATTACCAATCAAAGTTTGCTTGTTTAGGTTGGTTTTAAGCGATTTTAAAATTGTTTTGTTGAAAATTACGTTTTATAAACCATTTAATATAAAGTTTTTGTTTTAAAACTACTTAATTTTATAAATTTAGTTTGCTATTTAAAGTTAACAGTAAACAGTAAAAATTATAGTTTAATTTAAATGAGTAAATAGTAATAATAAATAACGTTTTTTGTGATTACAGATGTAAAAAAAAGAGCTTACATTTCTGTAAACTCTTTTAAAAAGTATTGCCTTTCAAATACTAAACCTCTTCTGTTGAATCACTTGTATCACTCGGATTATAATCTGTAGAAGTATGATCATTTTTTTTCTTAATACGTTTAGGTTGGTTTTTCATGGTTTCTCCAATTTGGTTACTTGCACTAAAACTTGCCACCATATTGTTTAACATATCACTTCCTGCTTGTGGTGAATTTGGCAACAATATTAAATTAGAATTTGTGTCGGCACCAATAGCTTGTAGCGTGTCATAATGTTGTGTTACAACAATTAGCGCAGACGCTTCTTGCGAATTAATTCCAACTGAATTTAAAACTTCAACACTTTCTACTAATCCGCGAGCAATTTCTCTACGTTGATCTGCAATACCTTGTCCTTGAAGTTTTTTACTTTCGGCTTCAGCTTTAGCTTTAGCAACAATTCTAATTCTTTGAGCTTCACTTTCAAATTCGGCAGCCGTTTTTTCTCTATCGGCAGCATTAATTCTGTTCATGGCATTTTTTACCTGTAAATCAGGATCAATATCAGTTACCAAAGTATTAATAATATCATAACCGTATGCAGACATTGCTTCGTTTAATTCACGTTTTACAGCAATTGCAATATCGTCTTTACGTTCAAAAACATCATCAAGAATCAACTTTGGAACTTCGGCACGAACTACGTCAAACACATAAGCCGTAATTTGATCATGTGGATATTCTAGTTTGTAAAATGCCTCATAAACCTTTTCTTGAATAACATTAAACTGAACCGAAACCTTCATTTTGATAAAAACATTATCTTTAGTTTTGGTTTCAATAATAACGTCAAGTTGTTGAATTCTAAGATTTACTCTTCCGGCAACTCTGTCTATAACTGGAATTTTTAGTTGCAAACCAGAGTTTCTAATACTTGTAAATTTTCCAAAACGTTCAACCACAACTGCTGTTTGTTGTTTAACAGTAAAGAACGAAGCAAACAGAATAAATAATCCTAATGCTAGTAAAATAATAATAATTGGGTTCATATATAAAATTTAAGTTGTTAATGTAGTTATTATACGATAAAAATGTATGTTTGTTACAAATTAATAGCTTAATGATGAATAAATCTTTTTTCACACTTTTATTTTTAATAATCACCACAACAATTTCGGCTCAATACAATAATAGAGACGGAAACCGAATAGGTATTACTGGTGGAGTTTCTCAATCAACACTTTTTACTTCTAATTTTATTTCAAAACCTGGAATTGGCTTTAATGGCGGACTTTCTGTTAGAGGAAATTATTACAACAATTGGAGTATGATTTTTGGAATGCAATTTTTTATTAATAAATTTTCTCTAGAAACCACAACACCATTTTCATTAAAAAAAGATACTGAATATAGTTTATCTGGAGCTCAAGTTCGTTTATTGCTAAGTTACAATGTTGTTAAAGATCACGTTTCTTTAGATTTTGGTCCAGTTCTGCAAATAAATGGAAAAATGACTGTTCAAGATGTTGATAATAAAAATGTAATCAACGGAACATCATTAAAAGCAGATCAAATACTTGATGTTACTAAAATTAATGGAAATTTTTATTTAGGACTTTCTGCTGGTAGCAAAAAAGTTAGAGGCGTTATTTTTTATCAATACGGAGTAAATAATATTTTAAACAATTTAAATAAAGACGCTGCATTAAAAGTTTTAAACGGTAACAAAGATTTTAAAGGAAATATTGGAACTGTTAGCGCACAGATATTGTTTAATTTGTAAAAATAAAAGCTCAAATTCACAAAATACAAGTTAACCAATTTGCGAATTTGGGGTAAAATATTTTACTCTATAAACTAACAATAGCTTTTTCCAATCGCTTAATAGTTTCTTCTTTGCCTATTACTTCAACTATATCAAAAAGATGCGGACCTTTTAATGCGCCAACTAAACTTAAACGAAAAGGTTGCATAATTTTACCCATTCCAATTTCGTTTTTTGTCATCCAATCTTTTACAATTGTTTCAATATAAATTGATGTAAAATCTTCTATATCATTTAAAACCGTTATCAATTGACGCATCAATACTGGAGTTTCTTCTTTCCAATTTTTAGCAGCTTTTTCATCGTAAGATGTTGGAGCAACAAAGAAATAATCTGATAATTCCCAAAATTCAAAAACGAAATTGGCTCTTTCTTTTATTAACGAAACTATTTTTGTCAACTTCTCGTCTGTCACACTGAGCGCAGTCGAAGTGCTCGTTGTAAATAAATATTTTTTAAATTCAGTAGCCAAACTCTCATCACTTTGCTTCTGCAAATACTGATGATTAAACCATTTATTTTTTTCAGGATCAAATTTTGCTCCAGATTTATGAACTCTATTCAAGTCGAATTTTTCTACTAATTCTTCTAACGAAAATAATTCTTGTTCTGTTCCGTCATTCCAGCCCAATAAAGCCAAAAAGTTAATTACAGCTTCAGGAAAATATCCTTTTTCTTTGTAACCTAATGATACAATTCCATCGGTTTCCCATTGTAAAGGAAAAACAGGAAATCCTAATTTATCGCCATCACGTTTAGATAATTTTCCGTTTCCTACAGGTTTTAATATTAATGGTAAATGAGCAAATTGTGGTGCTTCCCAACCAAAAGAACGATACAATAAAACGTGCAATGGCATACTAGGCAACCATTCTTCGCCACGAATCACGTGAGATGTTTCCATTAAATGATCATCAACAATATTCGCTAAATGATACGTTGGCATTCCGTCACTTTTAAACAAAACTTTATCATCAAGTAAATTGGTTTCAAATTTAATATCGCCACGAATTATGTCTTTTAAATGCAAAGTTTCATCAACAGGAGTTTTAAATCTAATAACATAATCTTCTCCAGATGCAATTCTTTTATCGGTTTCTTCTTTAGAAATTACTAATGAAGTATCTAGTTTTTCTCGATTGTGCCAATTATAAATAAATGTTTTTCCTTGTTCTTCGTGTTGTTTTCTATGAAAATCTAAACTTTCTGAAGTGTCAAATGCATAATAGGCATTTCCAGAGGCAATTAATTGATCTGCATATTGTTTATAAATTTCTTTTCTTTCAGATTGTCTGTACGGACCAAATTTTTCATTTTTACCAACGGTTTCACTTGGCGAAATTCCTAGCCATTCTAATGCTTCTAGAATATATTCTTCTGCGCCAGCAACATACCTGTTTTGATCTGTATCTTCTACACGAAGAAAGAAAACGCCATTGTGTTTTTTGGCAAATAAATAATTAAATAAAGCAGTACGAACACCACCAATATGTAAAGCTCCAGTTGGAGAAGGCGCAAAACGAACGCGAATTTGTTTAGACATTTTTTGTATATAATTAATTCGATTTGCAAAGATACAATTTGCTATTGAAATTGTTATTGACTTTGCATTTTGTGTTTAGTAAAAAATTAACTTTTATTGTAACGAGAAATTATTACTTTTATCGGTTATAAACAAACGAGAATCAATTTTGGAAAATCAAAATTTAATATACAGTAAACTAGAACAGTTTATCAAGAAATTTTACACTAACGAATTACTACGTGGAACAATTTTTTTCGTGGGAATTGGGTTGTTGTATTTTATAGTTACACTATTTGTAGAATATTTTCTTTGGTTAAAGCCAACAGCAAGAACAATTCTTTTCTACACATTTATTGCAGTAGAACTTTTCTTGTTGTTTAGATTTATCTTATTTCCAATTTTTAAATTATTCAAACTTCAAAAAGGAATTAACTTTGACGATGCTTCTACAATTATAGGAAATCATTTTAGTGAAGTAGGCGATAAACTAACCAATTTTTTACAACTTTCAAGAGATTCTGATAATGATCATAAAAATTCAGAATTACTTCTCGCATCAATAGATCAAAAGGCAAATACTTTACAACCAATTCCGTTTGGAAATGCTGTAAATTTTGGAAATAATAACAAATATTTACCATTAGCCATTATTCCAATTCTGTTCTTTTTGTTTTTTCTAATTTCTGGAAAAAGTGATATTCTTTCACAAAGTTTCAATCGTGTTGTTAATTACAAGCAACAGTTTTTGCCACCAGCACCTTTTGAATTTCAAGTTTTAAATAAAAATTTACAAACAGAACAAAATAAAGATTTTGTTTTAAAAGTCAAAACCAACGGAAAAATAGTTCCAGAAAACGCTATGATTATTATTGGCGAAGAAAGTTATTTTATGGAAAGTAATAAAGCTGGAGAATTTCAATTTGTAATTTCAAAGCCAAAACAAAACGTTCAATTTCACATAGAAGCCAATGATGTTTCTTCTAATGATTATGAGCTTGCCGTTGTTACAGTTCCATCAATTGCTAATTTTGAAATGGTTTTAAATTTCCCAGGATATTTAAATAAGAAATCAGAAATTATAAAAGGTACAGGAAATGCAGTTTTGCCAGAAGGAACAAGAGTTACTTGGAAAATCAATACATTGGCAACACAACGTGTAGAGTATGTTCAAGATTCAGTAACAGCATCTTTTTCTAAACAAGAAAACACTTTTTTATTATCTAAAAGTATTACTCAAAATACTGATTATCAAATTCTTACTTCTAATAAAAAAGTTGCTAATTACGAGAAACTTAACTACCAAATTTCTGTTATAAAAGATCAATTTCCAACAATATCAGTTGGAAATGCACCAGATAGTTTAAAAATAGAAAAAAACTATGTTTTAGGTCAAGTTTCAGATGATTACGGATTGTCATCATTATCAGTTGTTTATTATCCAAAAGACAATCCGAACAATGCTAAACGTGGAACAATTTCTGTAAAGAAAGACGTTTACGATCAGTTTGTATTTGCATTTCCAAGTAATTTACCAATTCAATCGGGAGTTGCTTATGATTATTATTTTGAAGTTTTTGATAATGATGCTATACACAATTTCAAAAGTTCTAAGTCTTCTGTTTTCTCTCATAGAGAGTCAACATTGATTGAAAAAGAAGATCAAATGCTTAATCAACAAAACGATAATATAAATTCTTTAGAAAAATCTTTAAAAACTCAAGAAAAGCAATTTAACGAAATGGAAAAATTGCAAAAAATGGGAAAAGAAAAAGACAATCTAGAATTTAAAGAACAACAAAAAGTAAATGATTTCATTGATCGTCAAAAGAAACAAGACGAAATGATGAAAGAATTTGCTGAGAAAATGAAAGATAATCTTGAAAAAGTTAAAACTGACAAGAAAGACGAACTTAAAGAATTACTAAAAGAGCGATTAGAAAAAGTAGATAAAGATTTTGAAAAAAACAAAAAATTACTTGATGAATTAAAAGAACTCAACGAGAAAATTCAAAAGGAAGAGTTGTTCGAAAAAATGGATAAACTAAAGCAGCAAAGCAAGAATCAAACTAAGAGTTTACAGCAATTGGTAGAACTTACTAAGAAATATTATGTTGAAAAGAAAGCACAGCAAATTGCAGATAAGTTAGATAAACTTTCGGAAAAACAAGATAAATTATCTGAAAATGACAAAGAGAATTCAACAGAGAAACAAGAAGAAATTAATAAAGAGTTTGATAAAATACAGGAAGAATTAAAAGATTTAGAAAAGGAAAATGAAGAATTAAAAACACCAGTTGAACTTCCGGATACTGCTCCAAAAGAGAAAAGTATTGATGAAGATTTAAAAAACGCTTCTGACGAATTAAAGAAACAATCTAAAGCCAATGCTAAACCAAAGCAAAAAAGCGCTTCCAAAAAGATGAAGCAAATGAGCCAAGACATGGCCGAAAGTATGGAAGCAGGAGAACAAGAACAAATGGAAGAAGATGCTGCAATGTTGCGACAAATATTGGACAATCTTTTAGCATATTCTTTTTCACAAGAAGATGTGATGAAACAATTTAAGGGTTTAAAACGAGGTTCACCCTCTTTTAATAAAAATCTTAAAATTCAACAAAATCTTAAACAACAATTTAAACACGTTGATGATAGTTTATTTGCATTATCACTAAGAAACCCAAAAATTGCAGAAAATGTTACAACCGAAGTTGGTAATGTTCAGTACAATATAGACAAATCTTTAGAAACACTTGCTGACGCTAATATTCCTAAAGGAATTTCTCACCAACAATTTGCAACTAGTGCTGCTAATAAATTGGCAGATATGTTAGAATTTACCTTAAATAATATGCAAATGTCAATGTCAATGCCAGGATCGGGCAAAGGAAAACCAAAGCCAGGTCAAGGTTCAGGAATGCAACTTCCTGATATAATAAAAAAACAAGAAGGTTTAGGCGAAAAAATGAAAAAAGGCATGAAACCTGGTCAAAAACCTGGAGAAGGAAGTTCGGGAAAAGATGGTGAGAAAGAAGGCGGAAAAGATGGAAATGGAAAAGAGGGAAAGGGAAAAGAGGGACAA
>JAYTPS010000254.1:0-4231 GCA_043747155.1 Flavobacterium sp.
GAATTAAACATCAATGAATTACCAAAACTTAGCGATGTTAAAATTTCTGGAGTTAAAAAAGGTAAAACCGAAGAGTTAATAAAAGAAAGTGATTTAACTAAAGGTAAGATTGTTAATGAAAACCTTATTACTAATACTCGAAATTATTTTGAAAATAAATATAAAAAAGATGGGTATTTCAATACTAAAGTTAACATCAATACTATCAATGACACTACAGTTATAAATCAGGTAAAACTTGTAGTCGTAATAGATAAAGGAGAAAAAGTAAAAATTGGCGACATTACATTTGATGGGAACAAACAATTTTCTGACAAAAAACTTCGAAAAGTGATGAAAAACACTAAAGAAGTTAATCCAATTCGAATTTTTAAATCTTCTAAATATGTAAAAGACAAATACAAAGAAGATTTGTCTGCAATTGCAGTAAAATATAAAGAACAAGGTTTTAGAGACGCAAGAGTAGTTTCTGATTCTGTTTGGTTAGATAAATCTAAAAACAAAATTGCAATTAATGTAAAAATTGAAGAAGGAAATAAATACTACTTCGGAAATATTAAATTCTTAGGAAACACAATATATTCAGACCAATTACTAAGCAGAATTTTAGGAATAAATAAAGGTGATACTTACAATGGAGTATTACTTGAAAAAAGAATTGCAGATAAAACAAAACCAGATGGAGAAGATATAACAAATCTTTATCAAAATAGTGGTTACTTATTTTCAAACGTTAATGCAGTTGAAGTAAAAACTGAAAACGAACAAATAGATTTTGAAGTAAGAGTAGTTGAAGGACCACTTGCCTATTTTAATCATGTTACCGTTTCGGGCAATGATAAAACTAACGACCAAGTTATTTATAGAGAACTTAGAACCAAACCAGGTGATAAGTGGAATAAAGAAGAAGTTGTAAGTACAATTAGAGAACTTGGACAACTTGGTTTTTTCGATCCAGAGGCAATTAGTCCTGATGTAAAAAATGCCGATCCAGTTGCTGGAACTGTAGATTTAGATTGGAAAGTTGTAGAAAAAGGTTCAAGCCAAATAGAACTTCAAGGTGGTTATGGCGGCGGTGGTTTTATTGGTACACTTGGATTGTCTTTTAACAATTTTTCTATTAGAAATTTATTTAAAAAAGAAGCTTATAGACCAATTCCAATGGGTGACGGACAAAAAGTGTCATTAAGAGCACAAGCGAGTTCATTTTATCAAACCTACAGTTTATCGTTTTCTGAACCATGGTTTGGAGGTAAAAAGCCAATTAGTTTTTCAACATCATTATCCCACAGTAAACAATTTTTATATACTGGTAGATCAAGCAGCGTTGATAAAAGCAGAAGTTTTAACATTACATCACTTTCAATTGGATTAGGAAAAAGATTAACTGTGCCAGACAATTACTTCTATTTATCTAATTCGTTGAGTTTTCAATACTATGATTTAAATAATTACAATACTGGTTTATTTACATTTGGAAATGGTTCTTCAAGAAATTTTGCATACACATTTGGATTAACAAGAAACAACAAAGGAAACAGTCCTATTTTTCCAACAAAAGGTTCAGAATTTAGTATAACTGCAAAAATTACACCACCATATTCTGCTTTCAACAAAGTTGATTATGCTGATTTAAAAAACCAAAAAGAATATAAATTAATAAATACTGCAGACGGATATTTTGGTATTGACGAAGTTTATGTTGCAACTGGCGATTATATTGCTACTGAAACAATAACTAATCCTGATGGATCAACACAATCTGGTTATGTAAAAGTTGAAAATTTTCAAGATGCAGATGCCGATCAAGCTAAAATTGACCAAAAGAAATTTAATTGGTTAGAATACTATAAAATAAAATTCAAGGCAGAAACGTTTACTAAGATATACGGAAAGTTAACGCTTCGTTCCTTAGCAGAATTTGGAATGCTCGGAGCATATAATAAAGATAGAGGTGTTAGTAATGATCCTAAAGATCCAACCAAAACTTTACCTTATGGCGTTGTTCCTTTTGAAAGATTTTTTGTTGGTGGTGATGGTTTAGCTAACTTTGCACTAGATGGTCGTGAAGTTGTTCAATTAAGAGGTTACCCTAATCAAGCATTATCATCAGCAAATGGTGATCCAATTTACAATAAATTTTCATTAGAATTAAGATACCCATTGACCATGAAATCTCAAGCATCCATTTATGTATTAGGATTTCTTGAAGCTGGAGCATCTTATTTAAATTTTAGAACATACAATCCATTTCAATTGCAACGTTCAGCAGGATTTGGTTTACGCGTGTTTATGCCAGCATTTGGTTTACTTGGAATAGATTTCGGACATGGATTTGATGCACTTCCTGGCGGAACAATAAAAAATGGTTGGGAAACACATTTCATTATTGGACAACAATTTTAGTATATTTGTTTAGATTTATAAATCAATAAGTTATGAGAAGATATATTTTATTACTATTTGTTAGTATATTTTTTGCAACAAATGCAAACGCACAATCACGTGGAATAAAAGTTGGATACATAGATATGGAATATATTCTAGAGAAAGTTCCAGACTATGCCGAAGCTAAAAATCAATTAGAGCAAAAAGCTCAAAAATGGAAACAAGAAATTGAAGAAAAAAAATTAGAAATAGTTAAATTAAAAGAAACTTTAAAATCAGAAAAAGTACTTTTAACCAAAGAACTTCTTGATGAACGTGAAGAAGAAATTGCTTTTCTTGATACTGAATTATTAGATTATCAACAAAAAAGATTTGGACCAACAGGCGATTTGATGATACAAAAAGCGTTACTAGTAAAGCCAATTCAAGATCAGGTTTTTAATGCTGTTCAAGATATAGCCGAAGCAAAAAAATATGATTATGTATTTGATAGATCATCTGATTTAACAATGCTATTCGCAGCCAAACGACATGACATAAGCGATCAAATAGTAAGAGTTTTAACAAGAATTCAAAACAGCGAACAACGAACTAAAAAGCAACTTGAAAAAGAAGCTGCCGAAGAAAGAAAGCAAGATATGGTTGACGAAAACCCAACTCTAGCAGCAAGACAAAAAGTACTTGAAGAAAAAAGAGCGGCACGTCAAAAACTAATAGATGATAGAAAATTAGCAGCAGACGAAAAGAAAAAAGCACTTGAAGATAAAAGAAAACAATTGCTTGAAGATAAAGACTTAAAAAAAACTGGCACAGTTTCTGATAAAGATGTAAAAGATGGAACCAGCAAGGAAGGAAATGACGAAGTTGTTAATGACAAAGCATTAGAAGCAGCCGAGAAAAAAGCCAAAGCCGAAGAAGCTAAAACCAAAACTCTAGACGAAAGAAAAAAAATAATTGAAGACAGAAAAAAAGCATTACAAGAAAAGAAAGACAAAATAATAGCCGATAGAGAAGCTGCTAAAAAAGCTAAAGAAGAAGAGAAAAAAAATAAAGAGGCAGAGACGCCAAAACCATAATAATTAACACAATAATAATTAAAATTAAAACAAGAATGAAACAATTTAAAACTTTACTAATAGCCATTGTTGCTTTATTTGGTGCTCAAACTATTAATGCACAAGCTAAATTAGCACATGTTGATACTAATGAAATAATGTTGAAAATGCCAGCAGTTATTGATGGTCAAAATCAATTAAAAAAATTAGGCGAAACCTATGATAAAGATTACAAACTTTTAGTTGACGAATATCAGGCAAAAATAAAAAAATATGATGCTGAAGGAGCAACAGTTACAGATGCAGTTAATCAAACACGTCAAGTAGAAGTACAAGACATGATTAAAAGAATTAATGAATTTAAAGAAACAGCTCAAACAGAATTACAAAAAAAAGAAGCTGACATCATGAAACCAATTACTGAAAAAATTAGAGCTTCTATCGAAAAAGTTGGTAAAGCCAAAGGTTTTCAATATGTTTTAAATGCTGAAACTTTATTACTAAAAGACGGTACAGATATTACTCCAGATGTAAAAAAAGATTTAGGATTTTAATCTAAAAATTAATTTTTACTATAAAAATATTAAAACTGCTCAATTTACTTGAGCAGTTTTTTTTATTAATAACATTAGTTTTAATATTCCTTTTTTTGGTTTTTGAAATAACAATATTTCATTAATTACATTTAAAAATTTAAAACCAATAGCGTCCAAAACGATTTAAAAAAGAAAGGAAGTTTTTAACTCAAAGATTACCTTTGAGGTTGACCAAAAAACCATCCTTTCTCA
>JAYTPS010000255.1:0-2482 GCA_043747155.1 Flavobacterium sp.
TCTGGAAAAGAAAAATTTAAATTTTCTGTTTCTAAAACCATATTATTAAAACAAGTTGTTGGTGATACATTATTAAATTCTTCAATATCTAAATCGGTAATTTGGCCTATTTTTTCTACAGAAGTTATTACATCGTATAATGTTTCTAAACCAATAATTATTTTTTCTACTGAGTTAATTACTAATAGAATAATAATTTCTGCAGCCACGAATTGTCCAATATTCATTTGTTGATTTAGCACTAAAAAACCACCAATTAGCAACAATCCAGAGGTAATAATTACTTTAAAAATTATAAGTTGAATGAATTGTCTTTTTATTACACCAAAATGTTTTTCGCGAGATTGTAAATAATTTGCAACCAACGAATCATTTTTAGAAAGTGCAAAATCAAAGTTGTCTTTTTTACGAAAACTATTGTTATTTCGTGCCATTTCTTGCAACCAACTAGCTACTTTATATTTGTATTTAGATTCTTTTAAACTTGTAGAAAGTCAAGAATTATATGAAAATTTAAAAATAGAATACAATAGAATTACAAGTAATAATCCGAAAATTATAAAAAATGGATGATAAAGCGATAGCAGAATGATGCCAAAAATAATTTGTAAAAGTGCCGATGAAAAATCTATTAGTAATTTAGAAGTTCCTTTTTGAATAGACATAGTATCAAAAAAACGATTGGCCAATTCTGGTGGATATTGGTTGTAAAGCATTTCTAATTTTATTTTTGGCAATCGATAAGCAAATTCAAAAGAGGAACGTACAAATATTTTTTGTTGTAAGTTTTCGGTAATTCGCAATTGCATTAATGATAAAATTCCAACTAAAGCAACACCAATAACGACAATTATAACTAAAACTATCCATGAAACACTAACTTGTCCTGCTTGAATTAGATTTATAATTGCCTGAATTCCAAGAGGTAATGACAAACTCACTAATCCTGCAAAAATTGCATAGAAAAAAAGTTGAACAATATCTTTACGATCTAGTTTTAATAAATTTATAAATCTGTTAAAAGGTGATTGTGTCATTTGTAATTTATTTTAAAATAAGTGCAACCATATTTTGATAAAATTGTGTTGGTGAATTTTTTTCATCACAATTGGTAATTGTTTTTAAATGATCTTTTAAAAAATGCTGATGCAATGCGCCTTCTACAATTGATGATGCTAAAGTTTTGGCATATTCATATTCTGAATTTACTTCTTGAATCATTGTTATAATTCTATTAATTACTCGTTTGTAGATTAAAAAAAAACCTTCTTTATTTTCTTCATCAACTTCTTTGGTTAGCATAGTTTTGGTAAATTCTAAAACAATTATTTTATTTAAAATAGCTTCGTTAATGTGCAGTGTTGTTGAATCGTCTTCAATTTTTTCGGTTACAATTGCTATTGCTTTATGTAATTTTTCTGTTGGATTTACAATATTGTTAGTTGCAAAAACTAATCTGTATTCCATCCAACCCCAATACCAAGAAGACAAGTAGAGTAGTAGTTTGTGCTTGTTTTCGAAATAGCGATACAATGAACTTTCGTTAGAACCAATGCGTTCGCCCAATTTTTTAAAAGTAAAATTATCAAAACCAATTTCATCAATTAATAGAATACTGTGTTCTATAATTTTTTTTCCTAAAGATGATGTTTCAGGATTTTTTACGTATAATTTTTCGTTTACAGAAATAGTAATGTTTGAAAGTATTGCTTGCATAAATTATTTTTTTAATCTGATATGTTGGTGTAAATTCTTTTTCTTCTTTTTTTGTTAAATCGAAATTATAAAGTAGTGCAATGTTTAAAAAATCGCGACCAGTTTCATCATTTATTTTATAATCAAATTGATATATGTAACCCGTTTGTAATGCTAAATTTTTATTGACTTCATATCCACAACCTAAAAACAATCTGTTTCTTTCAAAAAATGGTTCGTTATCTGTAAAAAATAATTCATTCCAAGCCATTATATGAAATGTTTTGGGTTGTATTTTTAAATTATTTATTGGTACTGTCGCACTTAGTCTATATCGAAATCTATTTTTAAAACCATTGCTTGTAAATCGTTGTTCAGCTCTGTATCTGTGTTCTAGCGTTAAATATTTTAATGGATTTTTAAGATTTACTTGTGCCCAAGTTCTTATTTCTTTGTTTTGAATAGGTTCATTAAAATTTCCGCCTTCACTAAATGTATTATAAGATCCAAAACCTGTAGTTGCTGAAAAATCTTTACTAATTTTATAGGTAACACCAGATTTAACTTCGTAATAATGAAATTCATTATAAAAAGATAAGCTTCTTAGTTGAGATTCTGCAAAAACATTCCACTTAGAACTTATTTTTAAATTTACATTCAAGATGTTCCAAGAACCTAAATTTTCTTGAGAAAAATGTTGATTTATACAAAGAATACTTATTATTATAAAAATTTTAAATTTCATTTATTATTAAAAATTAATTTTAAATCCAAAGTTTAAATTTTT
>JAYTPS010000256.1:0-3229 GCA_043747155.1 Flavobacterium sp.
TCATGACTATTTATTGTTATATAATAACTTAAAAACAGATAAATTAGTATATTAACATGTTATATTTATAAAAACAACAATCAAAATGATATGTAAAATTCAGTAATTAATGCAAACAAATTACTAATTTTGAAAATTAAAAAAGCGAAAATGAAAATAGTAATTTCTCCTGCTAAATCACTTAATTTTGAGAGTTATTTACCTAATAATTTGTTTACAGAGTTTAATTTTGTTAAACAAGCTAATACAATTGATAAAGTTTTAAAGAAAAAAAAACCAAAGCAACTAATGCAATTAATGAGTATTTCAGATAAATTGGCTGATTTAAATTGGTTGCGAAATCAAGAACGCGATGTTTCTAATTTAACATTCGAAAATGCACGTCCAGCAGTTTATGCTTTTAATGGCGATGTATATCTTGGTTTAGATGCTTACTCCTTTTCAGAAGAAAAAATTAATGACTTGCAAAAAAAAGTTAGAATATTATCAGGTTTGTATGGATTGCTAAAACCTTTAGATTTAATTCAACCTTATCGGCTAGAGATGAATACTAAAATTAGTATTGGAAAGAATAAAAATCTTTATGAATTTTGGAAACCAATACTTGCTAAAGAAATAAATTCTCAATTAGATAAAGATGAATTATTAATCAATTTAGCCAGTAATGAATATTTTGACGCAATTGATTTAAAAAAATTAAAAGCAAAAGTAATTACACCAGAATTTAAAGATTATAAAGATGGTAAGCTAAAAATGATAAGTTTTTTTGCTAAAAAAGCAAGAGGAATGATGGTTAAATTTATCATCAATACCAATGCTGTAACTGTAGATGATTTAAAAGGATTTAATTATGAAGGATATGCTTTCGATGATAATTTAAGTAACGACAAAAAATTAGTTTTTACAAGATAGTATTGATGTTTATTTATAGAAATGGTTAATAAATCCAGTATAGTTAAAATCTATTGCTTGTATTTAAATTGTTTATAATCAATTTTTTAAAATATTTTATATAAAGTTTTAGTTTATTATAGACTTTTGTTAATCTTCATTAACCCAATTGGCTAAAATTTCTTTTCCTAATGGGGTTAAAATACTTTCTGGATGAAATTGCACACCTTTAACATTGAATTTTCTGTGCCTAATTGACATGATTTCTCCTGTATCTGATTGCGATGTAACTTCTAAATCTTCTGGAAAATTTTCTGAATTTATTACCCATGAATGATATCTTCCAACTTCAAATTGTTTGGGTAAATTTTTAAACAATGTTTCTTCATCAACAATAACAAAAACTGTTGTTGCAACGCCATGATGTACTTTTTTTAAATTTAAAAGTGAACCTCCAAAGACCTCTCCTATGGCTTGCTGACCAAGACAAATTCCTAATATTTTTTTGGTTGATGCATAACGTTTAATTACATCATACAACAATCCAGCTTCTGATGGAATTCCTGCACCAGGTGAAAGTATTATTGTTTTAAATTTTTCGATTTCTTCAATTTCAAATTCATCGTTTCTAAAAACTACAACTTCACAATTTAATTCTTCTAAATAATGTACCAAATTATAGGTAAAACTGTCATAATTATCAATAACTAACACTTTTTTCATAAAGCAAATAAACAAAAAAAACCTTAAAGATTTTCGCTCTAAGGTTTTGAGATTGTAATAAAGATTTTATTAGAAAACTATTTTTATAGTTAAATCGAAATCATCATAAATAAATTTATCACCTAAATCACTAAAAGCTGATTTTGATTTATATTTTATTCCGTATTTAGTTCTATCAACCTTAAATGTAGTAGTTGCAGTTTTGCCAACAACAGTAATATCAAAGGTTACAGGTTCAGTAATATCTTTAATTGTTAAATCTGCTGTTACCGTATACAAACCATTTCCTTTTCCTGAAATTGTTTTAAACTCAATTTTAGATGTTGGATATTTATCTACACCAAAAAAGTCATCTGCTTTTAAATGTCCATTCAAATCTTCTCTTCCTTTTCCTGGCTGTAAATCAGTAGTATTTATTGAATTCATGTCTACAATAAAGCTACCACCTTTTAGTGTTTTCTTTTTAAATACTAATGTTCCGCTAGTAAAGTTAATTGTCCCTTCATGCTGTCCACCAGTTTTTTTGGCAAGCCAAGTAATTTTACTGTTTTCAACATTAATTTTTTTGTTTTGTGCTGTAGAAACTGTAGTTCCTAGCACAACTAATAGTGCAATTGCAACTGTTTTTAAATTTTTCATTGTAATGATTTTAAGTTAATGGTTATAAATTAATAAATAATTCTTCGTTAGATTTGCGAACTTTGGCAAAGTTTTGGGTAGCATCATCTTCATGACGATATCCAATTGTAGCAATTACTGCTGCATTTAAGCCCATTTTTGTTAGTCCAAGTATTTCATTGTATTTGGTTGGTTCAAAACCTTCCATAGGAGTTACATCAATTTTTAATTCGGCTGCAGCATTCAGTAAATTTCCTAAAGCAAGATAGGTTTGTTTTGAAGTCCAAGTATTTTTTTGTTCTTCAGATAAATTATTAATTTTAGATTTCATAAAATCTGAATATCCTTGAACGGCTTCAAATGGAATGTTTCTAGTTTCCATTAAATTTTTAAAATATAAATCTATTTCAGTAGTACCAATATTTATAGTATTAGCAAAAACTATTAAATGAGAAGCATCAACAATTTGAGATTGACCCCAAGATGCAGGTTGTAACTGCGCTCTAATATCTGAATTTTCAACAATTAATACTTTATAAGGTTGCAAACCATAAGACGAAGAAGAAAGTCGTATGGCTTCTTTCAAAGTATCTAAATCGGCATTTGTAACTTTCTTTGTGCTATCAAATTTTTTTGTAGCATAACGCCAATTGGCATCTTTAATAAATTGTGACATGTTTTTTAATTTATTTTTCTGTATTTTTCTAACAACTGATTAAATTGAATCAACTCTTGCGGAGTTAAATTATTTGCAAAATATTTTTCATGTTCAATAACTTTTGGATCTAAAATAGCTAATAAATCTAAACCTTTTGGAGTTATTAAAATTTCTATTTTTCTTTTATTTTCTTTACAAATTTTTCTTGTAACCAATTCCTTTAAAAGAAGTTTATCAATTAATCGAGTGGTGTTACTGTTTTTGGCAATCATTCTTTCTTGAATTACATTCATGTTTGCAGGATTGCCTTTTTGGCCACGTAAAATTCTTAAAACATTA
>JAYTPS010000257.1:0-9289 GCA_043747155.1 Flavobacterium sp.
AATTTATATAATTCTAAGCCATGGTGTTTTTTTCTTTGAATCCATTCAACAACAATTAAAATTAAAATAAATATAAACGGTTTTAAATCGATTTCTGGAAATCTATAGTTATTGTAATTTAGAATTTTTGCAATATACAACAAAGCAAGTTTTACAGAAGGAGATCTAAAAAATATCCAAGCTATTGTTGTAATTGAAAACGTTAAAATAATTTGAAAAAATTCTTTAAGCGAAGGAAAAAAGGAGTTTTCGGCTACACTATTAGTATTAGTTCTATTTAGTTTAAATACAACTAATGGTAGAATAAAAAAAGCATTTATTGCACCCCAAATAATAAATGTCCAGTTGGCGCCATGCCAAAAACCACTAACTACAAAAATTATTATTGTGTTTCTTACTTGCATCCACATTCCGCCTTTGCTTCCTCCTAAAGGAATGTATAAATAATCACGAAACCATGTTGATAATGAAATATG
Organism: Flavobacterium sp.; assembly: GCA_043747155.1. GTDB lineage: Bacteria > Bacteroidota > Bacteroidia > Flavobacteriales > Flavobacteriaceae > Flavobacterium. Next base: position 477 of record JAYTPS010000257.1, read on the forward strand.
CCATCGTCGCCAAAACTCAGCAATATCTCTTGAAAAATATGGAAACGCAAAGTTTCTTAACAATTCAACACCAAAAAGTCTTGCAGTTCCAAGAGCAATATTAGAATATCCAGAAAAGTCACCATAAATTTGAAAAGCAAAAAATATAGCAGCAATAACAAGTGATGAAGCATTATAATTTTCTTGATTTTTAAACACTTCGTTTACAACAATTGCACAATTATCAGCCACTACAATTTTCATAAATAAACCCCATAAAATCTGCCTTAAACCATCGACAGCTTTTTGATAATTAAATGTTCTTTCACTTTGAATTTGAGGTAATAAATGTGTTGCACGTTCTATTGGACCAGCAACTAAAAGTGGAAAAAAACTAACAAAAACCGAATAATCAACAATGTCTTTTTCGGGTTTTATTTTATTGTAGTAAATATCAATTACATAAGACAATCCATGAAATGTATAAAAAGAAATACCTACAGGAAGAATAACACTTATTGACCATAAATTGGTTGTTAAACCAAAACCCGTGAGTAATTCTGCAAATGAAGATGCAAAAAAATTATAATACTTAAAAACCCCAAGAAATCCTAAATTAATACCAATACTTAGCCAAAACCAAAACTTTTTTTGGGTTAAACTTTTTGCATCGGCCATTTTTATTCCTGTAATATAATCTAGTAATGTAGAGAATATTAAAAGAAACAAAAACCTATAATCCCAACAAGCATAAAAGAAGTAACTTGAAACAAGTAAAATAATATTTTGAAATTTGCTGTTTTTTTTTGCTACAAACCAATATAACAGAAAAACAACTGGAAGAAAAAATAAAAAGTTAAAGGAGTTGAAAATCATTTATTACTATAAAATTTTTATTTAACTAGATTTAGGCAAAAGTAACAAAAAAAGGATGCTTTAAAAAAAACATCCTTTTAATAAATTTTAATACTTGATTTATTTTTTAATAATCCTAAATGATTTAACCTCTTCTCCATCCAAAATTACTACATTATATATTCCAGCTAAATATTTTTCTCCTAAAACAATATTTTTATAATTGGAAACGATAAATTCTTTATCATCTAATAATTTACCAAGAATATCATAAACTTTTACTTGAATTTTTTCATTTTTAATTGATTTTACATCAATGTTGAATGTATTTTCGAATGGATTAGGTGATATAATTATTGAATCACTACTATTAGACGTTGAAAATCTATTTACATTGCTTGGTGTTGTTATTAAACATTCTGGACCAAAATTACCAATGTAAGTATTGTTAACTATAACTTGAACAGATAACATATATTGTGTTGATGGTAAAAGAGATTGAGTTCCGCTAACTTCGACAAAATTTGCTTTTTTTAAATGGCATTGTGCATATGTATTTGTAAAAAATAAATCATTTGCTCCAGATAAACTTCTTAATTTAAATTTATATTTAGTTGTAAAAGGTAGTGGTTGAGATACAGATACACCTGATACAAAATCATTAACATAAATAGGTGTTGTATTTGATGAAACAGTAATACAATTTACATTTCTAATTGGAATAGTAGGTGTTGAAATTGTACATCCAATAACATCATAAGGTTGCCATACTCCATTAACCCTCATAGAAACTTTAATATCATATGAAGTATTATATAAAACAAAATTTGGTGAAACTGCCTCTAATAAATGGAATTTAAATGTTCTGTCGCCAGTTTCTAAGTTTGAATTTACTAATCCATCAGATAATCTTGTAACTCTCCATTTGTGTCTATCAACACCCACTGAAGGTAAATTAGAGAACGCTTGAATTTCAAAATCCATTTTCGGCACAGTTAAACCACAATATTCTGGTTTAACTTGGTTTAAAACAGCTTTAAAAACAATTTGAAAACGAGTATTATCAGTTGTTACCGAAGTGTTTAATGTAAATGTGTATGGCAAATTATTAATAGTATTTAATAGATTATCCTTTAAATAATAAGCTTGACCGCTTGGTGCAAATATACCATCGCCAAAACCTGTAATTTTAAAGGTTTGAGTTGTACTTGTAGGTACTGTTGCCACAAAACCCAATTGAATAACATCATTTACGTTAAATGGTGACGTTATTGCTCGTCCTTGAATTGTTAATGGTTCGCAAACTGTTGTTGGTGTTGTTAAGGAATACAAATTAATAATTGGTACTGCCGAAAAAACTTTGGTATCAAATGCACGATCATAACCATTGGTTGCTCCTGTAGCATAACCTAATAGTGTTTCTTTAAATGGCTTTGGAAATAAAATACTACTCGTATTTTCTATTTGTAACCATATTCTATTTCTTACTATTGGTGCAACCAATTTAGTCGCATCATTTAATCTATAAAATTGAGAATTATCACCAATTCCGTCATTACGCATTTCATTATTAAATGTTGCATTACCGTTGCTTAAACCCAAAACAATAAAACCTTGTCCTGCTCCAATTTTTCCGGTTGGTCGGTTGGAATTAAAAAAACTTGGGTCAACACCCGAAATTCTTCCTGTACCCACACCACCAAGACGATTGTAAACTGTATAATCATTGACCGAATAATTATATTGAGAATCTCCTGGAGTAGCACCAGAAACTGGTGTATTGTGTGACCATTGATAAATTGCTCCACCAACTACATTAACATTAGCCGGATCAGACAGAAAAGAATCGGCATCTAAAGCACTTGGATATGGATTGCCAATTAAATTTGCAATAACTTTGGTTGGAACACACGGATTGGTTGTTGGTGTTGGTGTGTATGCTTGACCATTTATGGGTGTTGTAATTACTCCATTATTAGGAACTCCAAAGAAATTACCCGTAAATGTGCCCGATGTTCCAGACAAAGTTTGCGGACCACGAATGATATATCCTTTTCCAACTTGCATTGGTGTGGTGAAAATAGCTGATGGTGGTACTAATTGCCAATTGCCTGAAACAAATGTAATTGGATCAAAAGCAGGTGAAGTTAACGGATTCCAAAAGAAAAATTTATCACTAAGCGTATTTGGAGAAAATGAACCCAAAGTTTGCCCACTTACTGGCGATGACCAATAGGTATAATCAAAATTATTGATGGTGTTGGTGGTTCTTTAATAGGTTATTTTGCCAAGATTAATTGCAGCGTTATTGACTTGAACTAAACTTGCGTTGTTTTCAAACGTTAGTGTGCTACCAATTACCACTTGAACATTATGAATAACTTTTAAAATATGACCTGAATTGAAGGTGACATTTGCATTATTTTGAACAATAACCTCACATGCAATCATATTATTTGGAGCTAGAAGATTTACAGACGAAGAAAAATTTACTTCAAATATGGCACGTTTGTCTTGGTCTGGAAGACCGTTTGACCAACCAGAAATAGACCAAATTGTTTCAGAATTACAAGGTGGTGGTGGTGGTGGTGCAAGTTGTTGTGCTACTAAAACATTGCAAAATAAAAAAAATGAAAATAATGTTATTTTCATTGAACTAAAATTAAAAGATTGTTTCATGTTGTTAATTTTTAAAGGTTTATAATTGTTTTTATTGTTTAATAACTTTTATTGTACTTACATTAATACCATCACTTACATCTACTAAATAAATCCCATTAGGATAACTAGATAAATCGACAGTGAAACTATTAGTCTGTGGGAAAATGTTTTTATTTAAAAGTATTTTTTGCCCTAGAATATTGGTAATACCATAGCTGATTTTATCATTAAAATTTATATTGTTAAAAGCAATTGTAACATAATTAGTAGTAGGATTAGGGTAAGCAGTGCTTACTAATTCTTCTTTTACAGGATTTACCCCTAAATTACTACATGAAACAGAGATTAGCGTTGGTGTATTTAGTTGCGGCGATATATATTGTGGTATTCCTAACTGAGATTCTTGATTATTTCCAAAACCATACATCATTCCTTCGCTATTCAATGCCAAACTATCAAAAGAATCTGCAGCTATAGCAACCCAATTAGTAGCGGTACCAACTTGTGTTGGCACATTTTTATCAACAGTAGTGCCATCGCCCAATTGCCCAAAATAATTATATCCCCAAGCCCAAAGTGTACCATTGGTTTTTACTGCTAGACTGTGTGAACCCAAATCAATGTCGAGCCAATTGGCATCTGTACCTACTTGTAATGGAGTTGTTTGAGGAACAGCTTGAGGTACAGATGGAATTCCAAGTCTACCATTACCATTTGCACCCCAAGCCCAAAGCGTGCCATCATTTTTTATTGCCATGCTAAAACCACCACCAGTTGCAATTTTTACCCAATTGGTTGCACTGCCAATTTGTTGTGGTGAAGGTACTCCTAAAGTTTGTTGTCCATTGTAACCTATTGTGCCCAAACCTAGTTGTCCTGCACTGTTATAACCCCAAGACCATAAAGTGCCATTGGTTTTTAAGGCAATACAGGCATCACTAAAAGATATAATTTTTGCCCAATCGGCATCAGTACCCATTTGCAAAATACTCATGTTGTTGGTGTAAGTGCCGTTGCCCAATTGCGCAACATCGTTTCTACCCCAAGACCATAGTGTACCGTTAGCTTTTATAGCATAAGAACTAGCTACACCATTGCCAACTTCAACCCAATCGGTATCGGTACCAACTTGGTATGGCGATAATTGATTAACTGTATTTCCGTTGCCTATTTGTCCATAATTATTATAACCCCAAGTCCATAACGTGCCATTGGTTTTAATCGCTAAAGAATGACCGCTACGAATAATTTTACTCCAATCGGCATCACTGTTCATGGGTTTAAAAACTAACGGCAAATTTTGAAAATTGGTACCGTCACCTTGTTGTCCATAATCGTTTCTACCAGCAGTATACATTGAGCCATCGCTTCTTATTATTGCTGTACTAAAATCTGCTGCGCTGATAGAGGTTATGCATTGCGAGAAAGAAAACGATGAAGCAAACAATAATAAAAGGAGGAGTTTTATTTTCATTGAACTAAAATTAAAAGATTGTTTCATATTGTTAATTTTTAAAGGTTTGTAAATTGGTTTATTGTTTTATTATTTTCGAAATTATCTCATTATTTATTTTTACAAGATAAAAACCACTGGAATAATTAGATAAATCAATAGTAAAACTATTATTATTAAGTGGAACATTTTTAAAATACCCCATTTGCTGTCCCAGCATATTGGTTATTGAATAGCTTATATAATTGGTTAGTTGCTTACTTGATAAAGTAATAGTTGTACTTGAATTAGTAGGATTAGGGTAAGCAGTGCTTACTAATTCTTCTTTTACAGGATTTACCCCTAAATTACTACATGAAACAGAGATTAGCGTTGGCGTTAAAAATTGTGATGTTATATATTGAGGAAAGCCCATTTGCGAATATTGATTGTTTCCAAAACCATACATTATACCATCACTATTTAAAGCTAAACTATCAAAACCATCTGCAGCTATTGCAACCCAATTAGTAGCGGTTCCTACTTGTGTGGGAATATTTTTGTTAGTTGTTGAACCATCGCCTAATTGCCCATAATAATTATCACCCCAAGCCCAAAGCGTTCCATTGGTTTTTAACCCCAAACTGTGCGAACCCAAATCTATATCGAGCCAATTGGTATCGGTTCCCACTTGTAAAGGAGTTGTTTGATATACATTTAATGGTAGGGTAGAAATTCCTAATCTACCATTCCCATTACTTCCCCAAGCCCAAAGTGTTCCGTCATTTTTACAGCCATTGCAAAACCATTAGCAACTGCAATTTTAACCCAATTGGAAGCATTACCAATTTGCTGTGGAGTGTTTTTATTTCCAAATGGCACACCATTGGTATCAACTCCACCAATCTCACCAATACCTAATTCACCTTGGTTGTTTTTGCCCCAAGACCATAAAGTGCCATTAGTTTTTAAAGCAATACAGCTATAAGTATTAGATTTTATTTTTGCCCAATCAGTATCGGTACCCATTTGCAAAATACTCATGTTGTTGTAAGTGCCATTACCTAATTGCCCATATTCGTTTCTGCCCCAAGACCATAGTGTGCCATTAGCTTTTATTGCATAAGAACTAGCTACACCATTGCCAACTTCAACCCAATCGGTATCGGTACCAACTTGGTATGGCGATAATTGATTTACCGTATTTCCGTTGCCAATTTGTCCATAATTATTATGACCCCAAGTCCATAACGTGCCATTGGTTTTAATCGCTAAAGAATGAACACTAAGAACAATTTTACTCCAATCGGTGTCGCTGTTCATGGGTTTAAAAACTAATGGCAATAATTGCAAGTTGGTACCATCACCTTGTTGTCCATAATCGTTTCTACCAGCGGTATACATTGAGCCATCGCTTCTTATTATTGCTGTGCTAAAACCACCTGCGCTAAAAGAGGTTATGCATTGCGAGAAAGAATTAAAAAAAGAGAGTAGAATTATTGAAAATAGTAGTTTTTTCATAGTGCATTATTTAAATCACTAATTTACAATAAATTATATTACATCCAAATAAACAGCAATTTATTTTAATAGTATATTTTCTGTTAAATTTTTTATTGGTTTTCTTTAAAAAGTTTCATTTAATACTATAAAAAAGAAAGCTGTTGGCTACTATTAGTTTTATTGATAATTTTTTTCATCTTGAGTCATTTTTATCAAGAATCTTATAGAGAACAAGAAAAATTTTATTAGTAAACGGTTCTCGATACATTTTTTGTTCCGTTTTACAGCACAAAAAACACTCGAACTGACGTAAATTAATGATTTTATCCTAAGCAATAAGAATAAAAGACTTTAAATTATTCTTCTTTTAAATTATTAAACAACACTTTCCATTGCATCATCACTGTCTCTTTTTCAAATTTTATGGAGTTCTTCTTGGCGTTGGTTCCCATTTCTTTACGTAAGTCAAAATTGCGAATCAAAAACACAATTTTTTCTGATAATTGTTGAATGTTTTGGTCTTGTACTAAAAAACCATCTTCGTTATTGGTAATTATGTTTCTTGGTCCTGTTGGGCAATCAAAAGATACAATTGGTAATCCTATAGATAATGATTCTAATAAAACCATAGGAAAACATTCGTTTAACGACGACATTACATACATTGATGATGCTAACATTGCGTCTTGTAAATTTGAAATTGCTGGTCTAATAGTAATACTTTTACTAATTTTTCTTTGGTTTATTAGTTCTTCCAAAGTGAATAGATATTCTATTTCTCCATCGCCATAAATATGCAATTGCCACTCTTTATTTTCTTTTACTACTGCTTTCCATGCTTTTATTAAACTTTCAAATCCTTTTACTGGTGCAATTCTTCCTGCAGCAATTGCAATTTTATTATTTAATAAAGCAGTTTTATCTGATAATTGAATAGGATTGGGAATTACAACAATATTGTTAGATTTATAAAATTGCTTTTCATCATTATTCAGTAAAATTAGTTTGTCAAATTTAGATTCGATGTAATCATTGATGACAAATTTTATTTTTTGAAAAAAACTAGCATTTTTGCGTTGGTTATTTAAATTGTAAGCTGTAGAATGGTATTCTTTTAGTTTCTTAATTTTAGTTTTAACAAATGGTGTCCAATAAAAATCGAAAGATTGGTTGCACACAATAAGTACATCTGGTTGTATTGAATTGATTGCTTTTTTCCATTGCGAAAAATGATAAGGAATTTTTTTTATGTTATCAAAATGAAAATAACTTTTATCTCTATCATAATTTACTTCCAAATCAAGAATTTGAATTTTATCATTCAATTTATAACAAGCTTTATAATGGTATTGTTCTGTGGTAATAATAAAAACTTCATATCCAAATTGCTCTACAAAATAATTGGCTTTTTCTGCCATAACTTTTTCGAGTCCGCCATGGTTATATATTTGATCTGTCGAAAAAACAATTCTCATTTTATTAAACTTTTAAATAGTTCCTCCCATTGCTGCAAAATTACTTCTGGCAAAAATCTTTTTACATTTACTTTTGCATTTTTTCCCATCATATCTCGCAGTTCTTTATTTTCTATTACTAAAATTAATTTGTTGGCAAATGCTTTGTAATCATCATTATTAACTAAGAAACCATCTATTTTATCTTCAATAATATCACTTGGTCCATAAGGACAATTGAATGAAACACAAGGAACGCCACAGGCCATTGCTTCAATCAAAACCATTCCGAAACCTTCATATCTTGATGACATTGCATAGATTGAACTTTCTAAATATTTTTGTTGAATGTTGGATATCGGTTCAAAAAAAACAACATTATTATTTATTTGAAGTTGACTTGCGAGTTCATCTAGTTTTTGATTTGCATCAAATTTTCCATAGATTTCTAGTTGCCAATCTGGATGCTTATCAATAACAATTTTCCAACTTTGCAACAATCTATCATATCCTTTTTGATGCGATTGTTTTCCTACTGCAATAACTTTTTTGTTTTGTAAACTAGAATTTTCGTTGGGATAAAAAGAAAGTGGATTAGAAATTACAACAACATTTTTACTTTTCCATTCTTTTCGATTTTCCTCTGTTAAAACAATGAATTTTTTGAATTTCGGTGCTAAAAAATTCATCAAACCAAATTGAATATTGGCTTTAAATTTATCAATTATACCTGAATTTTGAGCAAAAGCAATGTTTTTAGAAACGTGTCTTTCATAAATTATTGGAACTTTTTTAGATAAAAATAACGGTAAGAAAAATGCTTTTAAACCATCGTCGCAAACCAAAATTATGTTTGGATTTAATTGTTTTACAATTGATTTAATTCCAGACAAATAACTTTTTACATAGTGTATTGGGTTTCCAGAAAC
>JAYTPS010000258.1:0-4361 GCA_043747155.1 Flavobacterium sp.
CTCTTTGCACAGCTTCTGATTGTAAAAACAAACTTTCAGATGCTGACATAATAATACCATTTTGAGCAGAACCAGTAATAGCACTTGTTGTACCTGCAGTTGTACCTACACCAGCTCTAATTGAAAATGCTGGTCCAAGTTGAGACAAACTTAATGGTGCAGTTCCAGCAGGTTGTGAAGCATCACCTTGTTTAACTCCTGAAACAGTAGTGTTAGCAAACAATCTACTTCTTCTTCCGTCTGGAGGACTTGTATTTAAATTAAGTGCAACGTCATTAGATGCTCTAGTAAAGTTAAGAGAAGTAGTTTCTCCTTGACCATTAAGAGTTAAACCCCAACGGTTGTAAATTGGATTTTGTCTAGCATTACTTGCATTAGAATAACCTGGATTAATAAAAACATTATCACCAGCACCAAGGAAAGTAGCACCATCTGCAACTAATTCAGCAAATTTAGTATTCAAATACGTTTGCGTGTCTGCATCTGTAAGAGCCAATTCAGTTTGTCTGATAAGTAATTTTAATTTAAGTGTGTTAGCAAATGTAACCCACTTACCCATATTACCATTCATGATAACGTCTTCTGAACCTACAGTTTTAGCAGTAGCTGGAGCATTTTGAATTTCAGTGATTGCTTCGTCTAGTTTTGCATATAAATCTCTATATATTTCTTTATCATCATCGTAAGAAGGTGTAATATTATCACCAAATTGATGTGCTTCAGTATAAGGAATATCACCATATAAATCTACAAGATATTGAAAATAATAAGTTTTCATAATTTTAGCAATAGCTTTATGGTTCTCATAATTTGGGAACTCACTATCGATAATTTTAGAATAATTTCCAGAATTTACATAAATGTTATTCCAGATACCTTGATAAAAACTTGCATTAATTGCTAATGAGAATTCGTCAGCATAACCACCTGTAAAGGCATTAACGTTTGCACCCCAATTGTTCATCCATACATTACCCAACTCATTGGCAGTAGTTGATAAAGTTCTATAAGTATTAGTATGAGCGGCAGCCAAAATTAAATTTGGTGGTACGATGTCAGAAGTAGGATTGTTTGGCGTATTATTGATATCCAAAAAATCGCTACAAGAAAATAGCATTAAAGCTATTAACGGTAAAAATATTTTTAATTTTTTCATTTGAATTTATTATTAAAATGTTACATTTAAGCTAAAACCGAATGTTCTAGTTGCTGGATATTGACCTGTTACAGCTAAACCTTGATCGTTACCATTAGATCTTGATTGCTCTGGATCGTTGTAACCTCTGTTTTCTTTAGGTAAAATAACAAATAAATTTCTTGCATTTACTCCAAAAGAAACAGCAGATAAACCAGTATCGGCTAAAATTTTAGATGGTAAAGAATAACTAAGTGTTAACTCACGACATTTGAAAGCCGTTGCGTCAAGAACGTAATTCTCAGAAACATCTCTATACTCATTAGAGAAATAATTTAAATAATCAGTATAAGTTGTACCACCAGTAATAGTGTTAGTATTTGGTGTATATACTCCTGGAGTTCCAGTTGTTACAACTGAATTAGGGAATACAAAACCTCTACGGCCATTTTGAGCAGATTCAACTAAATGACCTGACCATGACAACCAATCTTTAGTACCAGACCAAAATTGGTGACCAGTTCTAAAATCAAATACACCACCTAATCTTACACCTTTATATTCAACAGAACCGTTAAATCCTAAAATATAATCTGGAGTAGCTTTACCTAAAATTTTAAATTCAGCTGTTTGTAAAGGATTACCAGTAGTTGCATCAATAATTACTAAACCATTAGCATCTCTTTCGTAAGCTGTACCTTTAATTAAAGGAAACTCTTCACCAACAGTTGCAAAAATACCTACATCAGCAAATTGAGCCAATGCAACTTCGTCTGCATCGTCAGTAACTTTTTTAACTACAGTTTTGTTTGTTGCATAACTAAAACGAGTGTTCCATTTTAGTTTAGCACCTTCTTTACTTGAAATACCTAAATCAAGTTCAAAACCATCAGTAACTGTTTTACCTACATTTAATTGACCATTAATAAGACCTGATGCATTTGAAGTACGAATATTAGTTACTAAATCTTTATTATCTGAACGATAGGCAGCACCTTCAAGCGTAATTCTGTCTTTAAGGAAACCTAAGTTTACAATTAACTCTTTAGTAACAACATATTCAGGACGAATTAAAGGATCTGTAAAACTAGGATTAACTACAAATGAATTTAAACTTCCAAAAGGATACCCAGTACCTTGTATCAAAGTTTCGTTAGTATCATAACCTGAGACTCTTGAACCATTACCAGTTTTTACAATACTAAAAGCAATTTTAGAACTACTTAAACCATTTTTATCTTTTAAGCCATCAATAGCTTTTGTTGGAATAAATGAAATACCAGCAGAAGGATAAAATAAGCTTCTTTCAGATTTATCAAGTCTAGAAACCCAGTCATTTCTTGCTGTTAAATTAAGATACAAATATTCATTATATTCTAAATCGACGTTTGCAAAAACAGCAAAACCTCTAGTTCTAACAAATGCATTAGATCTTCTTGGATCACCTGTAATATTTGAAATATTATAAAACCCTGGAATTGTCAAATTATCACCACCAACAGAAGTAATGTCTGCATAGTCATCAGTAAGATTATGTCCTAAATTTGCTCTAAGATTTAAATTACTAGTTAAATCGTACTTAAAGTTAGTTAAGAAATCTGCATAAATATTTCTAGACGATTGATTACTAGTGTCAAATGAAGAAACAATAGTTTGGTTTCCACCACCAACACGAATTAAATCATCATAACCATTAACATATCCTCTAAAATTAGAAGAACCTAATCTAACGTTAGCTCTATAATCAAAACTGATATGTTTGTTTAATTCATAAGAAATTGTACCAATAAGGTTAGCTGTATTAACTCTGTTTTCATTTCTTATATTATCTCTTAACCAATAAGGACTGTTATAATATGATGTCCAGTGGTATTGATTGAATGGAGATGAAAAACGACCTACAGGAATATTTGTAGCGGTTTGCAACAAATCAGTATATAAATTAGATGAAGTAGTTTCAGTTTTTGTACTAATATAACTTGCATTTCCACCAAATTTCCATTTACCAGCTGTTTTTCCAGCTCTTAACAAAAATGTAGATCTATTTAATTGATCATCCTTAACAACAAATTCAGTATTTTGCTTGTTTGCAGAAAGGAAAACAAATCCGTCACCACTACCAGCTGAAAAATCAATTCCATTCTGAATAATAGAACCATTTTGAAAAAACTGTTTAATATTGTCTTTAATTGGAGAATATGGAGACATTATATATGTACCATCAGCTTGCAACAAACCTACTGGTCTTAGAACGCCATCAAACTCAGCACCCCAACCACCATTTTCGTAAGAAACATGTTGTCCATTCCAACCTTGACCATATTTGGTTTGTCTCTCTGGCATGTAAGCAATTTCTTGAAAATCATAAGAAGAAGAAAAATTGATTTGTGGTTTATTGTCTTTAGTTCCTTTTTTTGTTGTAACAATAATTACACCATTGGAACCTAAAACCCCATAAAGAGCAGCACCTTGTGTACCTTTAATAACATTTACATTATCAACAGTTTCTGGAGCTAGCGCTTGTAATAATGCTGATGTAGAAACCACATCATCAATAACAACTAATGCCTCATTACTTCCTGTTAATGAACGGCTACCTCTAAGTACAATTCTAGAAGTTGGATTAACACCATTATTAGTAGTATTAATTTGCAAACCTGAAACTTTACCAATTAAACTCTGAGCAATGTTAGGATTAGCTGCCTGAGTTAACTCAGCTGCTTTTACAACTTGCTGAGAAGAAGTGATTGCTTCTTTTTTCTTTTTAATACCCATTGCTCCAGAAACAAGAACTTCATCTAATACTTTAGCATCGGAAACCAAAGTTACACTAATAACATTGGAAGCACCAACAACTTTAGCTTGTTCCACGTTACCTATAAATGAGAAAATTAAAGTTTCTCCAGCTTTTGTTTTGATGGCATATTTACCATCCATGTCTGTTGATACTCCACGAGTTGTTCCTTTAACAACAACGTTAGCACCTGGCAGTGGACCAGTATTATCTTTTACCACACCTGTTACAGTTTTCTCTTGTGCAAACGAAAACTGCATTGATAACGCTACTAATAGCGTAAAAATCCATTTGAACTTCGATCTCATATTAATTTTATTTGAGTTAGTTATTCTGCAAACTTCATAATAATATCTTAATTAACCAAATATTAACAGTAAATAATATTTTTTATTGTGTTAAAGTTTTAATAACATTTTAACTACATTACCT
>JAYTPS010000259.1:0-3965 GCA_043747155.1 Flavobacterium sp.
GCAACTGGTTATCAACAACAAATTGAGAATTTTTATCAAGAAAATAAAGAGAAGTCAGAAAAAATAGAACAAATTTATGAATCTAGATTAAAAGATAAAGATACGATGATTTCTCAATTGCATAAAATTATTGATAAGTTCGCTAAGTAAAATAATAAAAAACTCGAAGAAGAAAACCAACAGTTGAAAGAGCAGTTGAGAAAGTGATTTAAAAAAATTGTAACTTTGTTTAAAATTATAAAGCAATGAAAACTATAACGTTAAAAATAAATAAAAAAACAAAGGCAGGAAAATTACTTACTTCCATGATTGAATTGTTAAGTAACGAAGAAAATGGTGTAGTAATTGTAAAAAGTAGCTCTAAATCTGGGATTGAAGAGGCATTGAATGATGTAAAGAAAAATAAAATTAATTCTTATAAAGATAGTAGTGAGTTGTTTAAAAAAGTATTGAATGTATAAAATACTTACTACAAATAGGTTTGAAAAAAGTTTAAAACTTTGTGAAAAAAGAAATTATGATTTGAGCTTGTTGAAAAGTGTAATTGACGAATTAGCATTAAATGGAAAACTTCCTTCAAAATTTAAACCTCATAAACTTTCAGGCAATTATAGTAATTGTTGGGAATGTCATATTAAAACAGATTGGCTTTTAATTTGGCAACAAAATGATGATGAATTAGTTTTATTATTTATGGACACAGGAACACATTCTGATTTGTTTTAATTTTTTTTTATTAAAAAACATAGTTAATAAACTTTTAGAATATCCAAAAAAAAGTTTTATAAATAACGAAAAATATGGTACAATAAACGAGTATTGTAAAAATAAAAAACGGCTAAAAATGTAATATTTTTTAGCCGTTTTATTAAAAATTTTAAGCTACAACAATTTATCAATAATCATTTCCTCTGTAATTCCTTCGGCATCGGCTTTGTAATTTTTTATAATTCTATGTCTTAGAATTCCTGTTGCTACTGCTTTTACATCTTCAATGTCTGGAGAGAATTTGCCTTTAAAAGCTGCATTGGCTTTGGCAGCGAGAATTAAATTTTGCGAAGCTCTTGGTCCTGCACCCCAATCTAAATAATTTTTTATATACTCGTTGGATAAAGCATTGTTTGGTCGCGTTTTGCTAACTAAAGTTACTGCATATTCAATTACATTATCTGCAACTGGTATTCTACGAATTAGTTGTTGAAAATCTATAATCTCTTGTGCTGTAAATAATGGATTAATAGTAGGTTTTGCATCCGATGTTGTGCTTTTTACAACTTCAACTTCTTCGGCAAACGATGGGTAATCTAATTTTATGGCAAACATAAAACGGTCTAATTGTGCTTCTGGCAAAGGATAAGTTCCTTCTTGCTCAATAGGATTTTGGGTTGCTAAAACAAAGTATGGTAAATCTAATTTATAATTTTGACCTGCAATTGTTACTGAACGTTCTTGCATAGCTTCAAGAAGTGCTGCTTGCGTTTTTGGTGGTGTTCTATTAATTTCATCGGCAAGAATAATATTAGAAAATATTGGTCCTTTAATAAATTTAAAATGTCGGTTTTCATCAAGAATTTCGCTACCAAGAATGTCTGATGGCATTAAATCTGGTGTAAATTGAATTCGTTTGAAATCTAAACCTAAAGCTTGCGAAATAGTATTAACCATCAACGTTTTAGCCAATCCAGGAACACCAACTAAAAGTGCATGTCCACCAGAAAAAATACTTAATAAAATTTGATCAACTACATCGTCTTGACCGACAATTATTTTTGAGATTTCTTTTTTTAATTCTAATCTTTTTTGAACTAGATTTTGTATTGCTGTTACGTCTGACATTGTTGGGTATTAGATTTTAGATTTTAAATATAAGTAAAAAATCGAAATTATTGCTTTTTCAACCAATTGTTTGCAAATTCACAATCTCTATAATCATCATTGATGTTAATGTATGATTCTTTGATTTTTTCATCTGTCCATTTTGCAATAGCAGAAATTTGCTTTTCTTTTAGCGCTAATTCTTTAATTTTAGTATAATCTTTACTATAATCGGCAGTATGTTCGTTGATTCTATTGGTTACAACAATCATTTTAATTTTTTTACCACTTCTTGGATCTTCTTCAAGAATTGGTTCGGTAATTTCGTTATCTTTTAAATTAGAAACTTGTGCATATAATTCTGGATCCATTTTAGTTAACTCGAAGTGTGTATCTTGAGTTTTTGGATTTATTAAAATTCCACCATTGGCTTTAGTTTCTTTCTCTTCCGACATTGTTCTTGCTGCATCTGCAAATGTTATTTCTTTATCTTCAATTCTTTTCTTGATAAGAAGTGCTTTTTCTCTTGCCTCTGTAACGCTTTCGTTAGAAACTTTTGGCATCATTAGAATATGTCTTAGCTCTAAATCTTGACCTTTAATTCTTTCTAATTGAATGATATGATATCCAAATTCGGTTTCAAACGGTTCAGAGATTTCACCTTCTTGCAAGGAAAATGCAACATCTTTAAACTCTTTAACAAAAGCAGTTTTTTTATTAATTTTATAGTAACCTCCGCTTGATGCAGATGCTCTATCGTCAGTATAAATTACAGCTCTAGTTTTAAAACTTGCTCCTTCAAGAACTTCTTTTTTTATTTCTTTAAGTTTGTCTATTACTCTTTGCTTTTCGGCATCTGTTATTTTTGGTACAATTACAATTTGAGCAATTTCTAATTCGGCACCAAAAACTGGTCTATCGCTTTCTGGAATTTTTTTGAAAAAATTTCTAGTTTCTTCTGGAGTTATTTGAATGTCTTCGACAATTTTTCTTTGCATTTCACTTGCCAATCGTTGTTGTTTTAATATATCAAATAAATCTGTTCTAAAATCTTCTTCGGTATTTTTCTTGAAGTACTTAATTACTTTATCCATCGAACCCAATTGCTCGACCATATAACTCAATTGTTGATCCATTTTTTCTCTAACTTCTTCATCTTTAACAACTATCGAATCTTGAATGGCTTGGTGAGCATACAATTTATCTTCAAGAAGTTTTCCTAGCATTTGACATCTTGTAATGTCTTTTATCGAATTTCCTTGACTAGATAATTCTAAAAAAGATTTGTCTATATCAGAATCTAAAACTAAATAATCGCCAACAACTGCAATAATACCATCAATTTTTTGTCGTTTATTTTGAACTACTGGTTTTTTAGCTTTTACCGAATCAACAATTATTTCTTGCGCATTGGCAAAAAAACTTGCTACTAGAAAAAGTAAAATTGGTAAAATTGATTTAATTTTCATAATTTTTTATAAATTGGCATTATTTGTAATTGCTGTGCTTATTTTATTAATTTGCTTTTTACTTTTTCAAAAACTTCTTGATTTACATTTACTTGAAATTCATTCTTTAAATTTGTAACCCAGTTTTTTTCTAAATATTGTTGGTAGTCATTAACTATTTTACCTTTACATTCATCGAAAGATTTTATGGCTTCTGGCATGATTTTTTTTACATTGGTTACAAAATAATATTCACCTTGTTTTGTGATTTCCGAAAAACCAATTTCTTCTTTAGTTCCTTTAGGTAATGCTTCTGCACCAACTTCAAGAACGCTTTCAGTTATCATAACATCAACTACATCTTTCGTGTTTAATTTAGTTTTAATGTCTTGAATTGTTGTTCCTTTTTTCATCATTGCAAGTGCTTTTTTCATAACATTTATTTTAGTTGATGAAGCAGTTGCAACGTCTAAACGTGTTTCCCATTTGTGTTTGTCTTTTTGAGTTTCATAAAAAGTTTTTAAACCCAAAGTATCTGTTTTAGATCGTTCCCAGATTTCTTTTTCCATTAAATCAAACAACAATAATCCATCTCTATACTCTTCTACAACCGAAGCAAATTCTGGAAATTCTACTTCTAAGTTATCGTTGTAATATGCATTTATTTGTTCGTCCACAAATTTAGAATATACTACATCAATT
>JAYTPS010000260.1:0-3508 GCA_043747155.1 Flavobacterium sp.
TATTTCCCAATCGCCATTTTCATCGCAAATGGTTAATTCTTGTACCAAACCTTCTAATGTTTTTAAAGTTATTACTGCTTTAATACCATTATTACCTTCAATTTTACCAAAAATTCTTGCTGTGCCTACATCGCCATTTATTTGTGCATTGTTTAAAACAAAATTTTCTGCACAAGGAATTTAATAATAAATAATTTCAGTAGCATAACCGCCAGGATCGATTGTTTCATCTCCATCATTTCTTTCACTTAAACCTTTAAAACGCATAATTTTTTCTTGTTTTTCTGGACCATCAAGCCAAACGATACAGTGTATCCCATCTTTTTCTACACCAAAAATTATTCTATTATAATTACATTTTTTTCCTGTTTTTGGGTTTATATAAGTTTTAGTAAAACGTTGTGGTAAATCTTTGGGCATTACAACGCTAGTACTGTAAAATTTTGTACTATCTACAATCCACTCAAAAACTCCATCTACAGGAAGATTTATTTTTTTATCTCTTACAATAATTTTATCGCTATATTGACAATAACTATTGTAGTCTATAACAGAAGTTGGTTGACCATAAGGAATTCCCCAAGTTGTAAATTCTGTACCAACTCTAAAATGAGTTAATAAAATACCTTCTTTACTGTTGAAGTAGCAATTATGAAACTTAACATTATTACTTAATGTGCAAAACCCAAAATCTAAATCGTATCTTGCATCTGGATGTTCCCAAGTAAAATAATTTATTGGATGGTGAGTTAAATAATTTAAAATGTATAAACTATCACTAAAAATGACAGGTTTATTGTAATATATGTTTTTTAGAGGAACTGAAAAACGACATATTTCTACAAAATCAATCCAAACACAAATTTTACCACCTGGTGCCATACCTGTCGTTATTTCTCTAAACTCTTTCTTTTCATTATTATCGATAAAACCATTTTTAAAAAGATTTTTTATTTTTTCGTAAGGTAATTTTGCACCACCTTCGTAGTTACACATTTGTAATTTATTATTTAAACCTCCATAATTTACTGAAACACTGTCTGGTAAAATCTTCATTTTACCATTATTTCTAGCTTCATCACCAAAACCCCAGCTACTATAAATATCTGTTGTTGTTGAAGCACTACTTATCAATTCTCCTTTATTAAAATAATAAATAGTTGGTCCTTCAATAATATAATTGGATGGACAACTCATAGCCGAATACCATTCAATTTTATTTTCGTCTCTGTTTCTACATGAAACTAACAATAAAAAATTACTTATTATGAGTATATATTTCACGTACATAAGATGTTTTTTCATTGTTAGAGTAGTGTGGTGAATTTATATAGAATATTTTATCTATTTCATCATTTCCGGTAATAGATTTACCTTCTCTTTTAATTATTTTAGAAACATTGTAATTAGATGATAAATGTGTATACTTATTTTTAGCCAATTTATTTATCATTTTCTTTTCTTTTTTTCCGTTAAAATGATTTTTTATATTTTCTAAAAGTTCTTTACTGTAAGCTTGAAGGTTGGTTGGAATTTCATATTCAAAAGGAAATTTTTCAGATTTAGTTTCATCTTTAAAAACTACACCACTTAGTTCTGCAAGTTCTTTCATTGCATACATTGGAATTATAGAGTAGCGTGGTATAATTGTCCTAGTAGCAATTAATTGATAAACTATGACTAAAATTGGTTCTTCACCTGGTAAAGTTTCTATTGTTTTAAATTCATTAATTTTAATTTCATTTTGTAAACAATATCGATTATCTGTGTGGAATTTTCTAATATTTTCAAGTTTTGTTGGACTTGGTTGATCGTCATTTAAAAAATTAGTTGTGGTTTCAAAACCTAATATATTTATATCTTTATCTACAGCGGCATAACCGCCACCAATATCTGAATGAACACCAGCAAAAAGGTATTCAAAACCTTTTCTATTTTTATCTTTATTTATTTTTTCTACATTAATTCTTGTTGATGCAAAATTTTCTCTATATTCATCTTTTGCTACAAAATGAACTGTTGTTTTTATTGGTAAATTGGATACATTTTGTTTTATTACATCTAGTTTAGTTTCGATTATTTGTCCTACACCAAAAGGAATTCTTGTAATAGGTGCAAGTAAATCTAACTTTTTACCTAAATGATCTTTTACAATAAATTGAGAAAGAACTGTATCAAACAAACCTAAAAATCTTATTGTAACTTTTGTTTGTTCTAGGTAAGTTTCTTTAATCTCATTTTGTACTTTTAAATTTTTTAATGCTTTTCCTAATAAACCTAATGTATATCTTTTACCACCTGGTATAAATTTTATTTTTTTGTTAACTCTAGTATTTCCTTGATTTACAAAAGCACCAGAACTATCATTTTTTTTCATCAAATCTTTTATAGAATCACTTCCTAAAATTTCATTGCAAAAATGTCTTGCAGAAGCTGCACCACGACTAAAGCCAAAAACATCAAAAGTTATTGAAGCAATTTCTCTATCTTTATTCAATGCTTTACTTATGTTAATTGCTAAGTTCTTACAGCCACTAGCAACTTTACCTATAACTCCATTTTCTCCTTCACCAAAAGCAGATCCAAAAAAGTCATCTACAGTATCTTTTAATGTGCCAATACCTTCTAAATATTGTTTTAAAACTACATTTATAACACCTTGGTTCTTTTCTCTACCAAGTACATTTTTTTGTTCATACAAATCATGTAATAATGTAATGTTACTGTAAGGATTCCAATAACTACTAGTATTATCAATTTTTATTTTACCATTAGTTGTTTTAATTTCTACTTCGTCAGGTATTTTAACACTTAATTTATTTAATCTATTTAGATTCTTATAATAATTTTTTTCAGAGTTAAATCTATTATTACCAGTACCATCAAAAAATACTCCTATTGTAAAATTAACTTTAGTTTTAGGTTTTACAATTTTTTCTTTAATAAAAGCTAAATCACTAATTTTATTTTTATCCCAAACTCCCATTATTACTTTAGAAGTTGACATTAATTCATTTCCATTTAAATCATAAATATCAGGAAAATCTGGTATAACCTTCTTTAATACATAATCATACTCTTTTAACTTTGCTTCAACAATTTCATCATCTATAAAATTATAAACAAATGCCTTGATACGATATTTTTCTATAGGTTGTTTATCAGTTAAATTAAGTCGTTGTATCATTTTAAATGGCTTATAGGTAACAAAACTTCTTCTATTTTCTGAATAAATAGTTTCAAATACTATATTGTCTACAGAAACCATTATGCGATGCTTACTTTTATTATATCCTTTTATTTCTACACTAATTTTTTGAGAAAACGGTTGTGTTTTAGTAATTAATGAAATGTCTTCTATTATTGGCTCCATAATTTTTTCTAAATAAAAACTTTGGTTTCGCCAATGACGAAACCAAAGCTACATTAATTATTTTATTAATTCAGTAACAGTTAAGTTAAACTCTAAAACTTGTCCG
This sequence comes from Flavobacterium sp., assembly GCA_043747155.1. Lineage (GTDB taxonomy): Bacteria > Bacteroidota > Bacteroidia > Flavobacteriales > Flavobacteriaceae > Flavobacterium. Next base: position 3,480 of record JAYTPS010000260.1, read on the forward strand.
TTTTCAAGTTCAACAAGCTGTTGTTTTAC
>JAYTPS010000261.1:0-3024 GCA_043747155.1 Flavobacterium sp.
TCTTGTAAAAGCATAAGCATCTGTATCTCTAAAATTAATACCTCCAAAAGCATAAAAATCAATTTTTTTAGTTACTGGAACCAATAAATTAGCCATAAAATTAGTACTAACTATTTCAGCTTCTCCAAAACCTTTTCTAAAGTCAAAACCTGGACGTAAAGTTTTTTCTTTAGTTAAATACTCACCAGTAAAGTTTACATAACCTCCTTTTTTACCAAGCTTAACACCATAATTTGCTCCTATTTTTAATGAATTACCATCAAATTTTCTATTTTTTCCAATAGAATTTCCGTTACCATTTTGATCTAAAAAGTAATTTGGAGTATTGGCAGTTCCAACAGGAAAATCTCCTTGAGCATCAGTTTTATAAGCACCATAAGTTACAGTTCCTGTAAGCTCATTTACATTATCATTTAAAACAATGTTAATAACACCTGCAATTGCATCTGAGCCATATTGTGCTGCTGCACCATCTCTTAATATTTCAATTCTTTTAATAGATGTTGCAGGAATTGCATTTAAATCGGTTCCTGTGTTTCCTCTACCGCGAGTACCAAATAAATTAATTAATGACGATTGATGTCTTCTTTTTCCATTTATTAAAACTAGGGTTTGATCTGGTCCCATTCCTCTTAACGATGCAGGATCAACATGATCAGCACCATCAGAACCTGATTGTTTATTGGCATTAAATGATGGTGCAGCATATTGAAGCAACTCATTAATTTCAATTTTACCACTTTGTGTAGTTACACTTTTTACATCAATAATATCTATTGGTACAGCCGAGTTAATTACTGTTCTTTTCGTATTTCTTGAACCTACAATTTGAACTTCTTCTAAGGTTTGACCATCGGCTAAAACTGCATCTACAGTAGTTGTGTTTGCAACACTTTTCTCAACAGTTTGAAAGCCAACATAAGAAAATATTAAAGTTGCATTTTCTTTAACTTTAATTTTATAAGCGCCTTCAATATCAGTTGAAACACCATTAGATGTTCCTTTTTCAACAACATTTACACCAATTAAAGCTGTGCCATTGTTGTCTTTTACAACTCCAGAAACTTGTTTTTGAGCAAATAAACTGCTAAAAGAAATTAATAATAATAAAGTAATTTTTTTCATAAATAGTTATAGTATTGGTTAGTTTCGCAAATGTATAGTAAAGTTTCATAATTTTATATGCGTACATAATATTTTATTAACAAAAAATTTAGATTTTTTTATCTTTTAAACTTTCAATTAATAAGATTATATTTGCACACTTTTTAAAACATACTAATAAAATGAAAGCAGGAATTGTAGGATTACCCAATGTAGGAAAATCAACTTTATTTAATTGTTTGTCTAATGCAAAAGCGCAAAGTGCCAACTTTCCGTTTTGTACTATAGAACCTAACATTGGTGTAGTTAATGTGCCAGATCCAAGAATAAACAGATTAGAAGAATTGGTAAAACCACAAAATGTACAAATGGCAACAGTAGATATTGTTGACATTGCTGGTTTGGTAAAAGGTGCAAGTAAAGGTGAAGGTTTAGGCAATCAATTCTTAGCAAATATTAGAGAATGTAATGCAATTATTCACGTATTACGTTGTTTTGATAACGATAATATTATCCACGTAGATGGAAATGTAAATCCAATTCGCGATAAAGAAACTATAGATATAGAACTGCAATTAAAAGATTTAGAAACGGTAGAAAAACGCTTAGAAAAAGTAAATCGAGCCGCTAAAACTGGTAATAAAGAAGCACAAGTAGAGAAAGCTCTTTTAGATAGAATTCGTGAAACATTACTACAAGCTAAATCGGCAAGAACGGTAGAGCCACAAAATCAAGATGAAATAGAATTATTAGAAGATTTTCAATTAATTACCAATAAACCAGTTCTTTACGTTTGTAATGTAGATGAAAGTGCAGCAGTTAACGGAAATAAATATGTAGATCAAGTTCGTGAGCTAGTAAAAGACGAAGATGCTGAGGTAATTATACTTTCAGTTGGAGCAGAAGCAGACATTACCGAATTAGAAAGCTATGAAGAACGTCAAGTTTTTCTAGAAGATATGGGATTAAAAGAACCAGGTTCGGCAGTTTTAATTCGTGCCGCATACAAACTTTTAAAACTGCAAACGTACTTCACAGCAGGTGTAAAAGAAGTACGAGCTTGGACAATAAATGTTGGTGACACTGCACCAAAAGCTGCAGGTGTAATTCATACCGATTTCGAAAAAGGATTTATTCGTGCAGAGGTTATTGCCTTCGAAGATTATTCAAATTTAGGATCAGAAAGTAAAGTAAAAGAAGCCGGAAAACTACGTGTGGAAGGAAAAGAATATATTGTTAAAGATGGTGATGTGATGCATTTTAGGTTTAATGTGTAGTTTTATTTAAGAAAATAGATAATAGAAAATAGAATATAGATTAACCACAAATGAGATTTTGTGATTTTTTTGTGCCTTTATCCAGCTTTACACTACAAGATTTTCGTTGCAATTCGGGGCAAAATAATTGCTAATTTATAAAATCATCAATCATTTTCTCAATTATATTTTCACTATAACCCAAAGTTATCGCTACAATTTTTCCATCTGGATTAATTAAAAAAAATGTTGGAAAACCATCAACACCATATTTTAATAAAGTTTTACCAGTAGTTCCTTTTCCGTCATTAAGTGTTATCCAACTTGATTTATCTCTTTTTATTCCTTCTTTCCAAACTAATTCAGATTTATCTGCATAAAAACTTATAACTGTCAACTTATCATTATATTTTTCTAATATTTTTTTAATTTCTTTTGTAGAAGCAACGCAAGGCGGACAATAGGTTTCAGTAAAATCTAGTAAAATATATTTACCAATATATTCAGAAAACTTACAATGCTTTCCATACTGATCTTTAGCTTGAAAATCATAAAATAAATCACCTTCTTTTAAAGCTTCTCCAACTTGTAAATAATTATATATATTTTCACCATATAAACTGTTCTTATATTTTGGTTGCAATTTATCATAAAGTTTTTGTAA
>JAYTPS010000262.1:0-3369 GCA_043747155.1 Flavobacterium sp.
ACCAATCGTTTTCGTTGGGTTAGTCACAGCTTGTCTTTTTGCCGGATCACCCACTTTAATTTCGCCACCTTCAACAAATGCAATGATAGAAGGTGTCGTTCTTTTTCCTTCTGAGTTAGGAATTACTACTGCTTCTTGTCCTTCCATAACAGAAACGCAAGAGTTTGTTGTACCTAAATCAATTCCAATTATTTTTCCCATTTTTATATTTAATTAATTTTAGAAAATTCAGTTTTATAACTTGTAAACATAAAAAGCAATCATTATGCCAAGAGAAAATAACGAATAAATTGTCAGTTTAATAAGTTTCTGACACCATACAATATGACAAACTGACACAATATATTTTATAATAAGCTATTCCAGCACTACATTTCAAGTTTTCTTGGTTCAACCTTTTTTTCTAAGACTAAAAACGTGCTTCCGATGGTCGCAGTTTTAAGTTAAGAAAAAATAGGTTTCCTTCAAGAAAAGCTTTGCATTTCGGTCTGGGCTAAAAGAAAAAAAGTAGTTCTAATTAACTATTTTTAGATTTAGAAAAATACTTTTCCAAAGAAATTATAGTTAAATATCCCAAAAAGTAAAGTAATAAATCTTCAATAGCAAACGAAGTTCCAATAACAGTTCGTGCCAATCTGTTTTTTTGTAAACCAACAACTGTAACAAAATCAATGTATTGCAAAAACTCAACTGTAAAGGCAAATAGCAAAACGCCAAAAGCGATTTTAAATTTATTCCATTCTACAAAACTCATAACAAAACAATACACTAAAAAAACCACTAAATAATCACCAAAATAAGGTCGTATAAAGTTATCATTTATATACAGTGCAATTCCGACTTCAATTAAAAAAAGCAGTAAAAAGAATAGAAAGTATTTTTTATTAAAAATTAGTTTCATTTAGTTTGACCAAATTTTATAAAAAAATCTAATTTAATTTCTTCCCAATTTTTGTTTAACAGACATTCTGGATTTAATTCATTATCTGCAAACTCAAAATCTAAAATTTTACTTTTAATAATTTTAGAATCATTATTATAAGGATATCTTTTTTCATAAAATGAAATCATTTGTTCTAGATTATATTTGTCAATAAAATAGTGTAAGTCCCAAAAATCTTTTTTCCTTCCAGTGTTTACAACTACATTAAGTTTCATTGCAATAATTTCTTCTTGACAAGCCATTCTAACATTGTCTTTTATAACTATGTCAAAAACAAAATCCTCAGTGTAATACAAATCTACTTTTACAAAATTATCCTTGGAATAGCCAATTTCAAAATAGGTTCCAAATGCAACATTGTCAAGACTTCTAAAACTACAATATTGATATTTATTATCTAAATAACTTCTGATTTCTTTAAAATCAATTGAACCATATTCTGCATCAGTAAATAAATCTATATCTACAGAAATTCTATGATTAATTTGTAAACTCAAAGCTGTTCCTCCAACTAATTTAAAAGAATTAAATAATTGTTCAGTCATTAAATCTATTAAAATCTCTTCAAGTAAGGGTGAAACAGTCTTCCAAAACATAATTATCTGGTTAAAAGTATTGGGAATTTTTTATTTATTTCATCAACGTATTTACTTCCATAAAAACGATTAATTTCATTTATCTCTTCATCATTTCCGTATGCTAAAATTCTTTTTATTACAGCAATCTTCATTAATTTCCAATCTATTTTATCCAATGTTGTATCCCAAAAAGTACCTTTTCTAATTTTTGATAAATCTGGTTTGTAATTAGGATCGTATTTTGATTTTTTAATATCATAAAAAACTTGTAAAGTCATTAAAAACCCTTCTTCTATTTCAAGTTTTTCTTCAATTTTTAATGATAAATCTACATTCATACTTCGCTTTTCATTTATAATCGCACCCAATGTTTGTGGATACTCATTAATAGACAAAGCAAATTGACGCTTACTAATGTTACGCTTTTTTAATTCGCGAGCTACGTATCGTCCTGGATGCATTCCTTTTATAATGTCAAGAATTGTTTTCATACAACAAATATAAACAAAATTGTTTACATAAATTAATTTTAAACTAAAAGTAAAATCATAATTAAAAACCATAAAATAGTTTAAATAACAAACTTTATTTAATTTTGAAAAATATTCAATCATTACATAAAATGAAACCAACAATTACAATCATTGGCGCAGGAATTTCTGGATTAACAGCAGCTGTTTATTTGCATAAAAAAGGATATTCTATTCAAATTTTAGAAGCATCAGATCGTGCAGGTGGAAGAATAAAAACAGATGTAATTAACGGATTTCGAATGGACATAGGTTTTCAAGTTTTACTAACAGAATATCCAGAATGCAAAGCGTTATTGAATTATGAAAAACTAAATCTAAAACGTTTTTTACCAGGCGCAACAGTGCTTTACGATGGTGGACAGTTTGAAATTGCCGATCCTTTTCGTCGTCCGTCAGCAACATTTTCTACACTCTTTGCGCCAGTTGGTTCTATAAAAGATAAAATAAATACATTATTTTTAAAAAATAAATTATTAAAAATTACCATTCCAGAAATTTTTATTCAAAAAGAAGAAACTACACTTTCCCAATTATCAAAATATGGTTTTAGTGATAAAATGATTAACCGGTTTTACAAACCATTCTTCTCAGGCATTTTTCTAGAAAATGAGTTGTCAACTTCCAACAGAATGTTTGATTTTGTTATGAAAATGTTTTCTAAAGGCGATGCTGCAATTCCGGCATTAGGAATGGAAGAAATTCCAAAACAATTGGTTGCTATGCTTCCAGAAAATACCATTTACTATAATGTAAAAGTTTCTAAAATAGAAAACAATAGTATTTTCACCGAAAATGGAAAAACTTTTACATCAGATAAAATAATTATTGCAACAGAAGCTACGAGTTTTGCGAGCAATTATATTCCACAATCGCAAACCAAATCGCACCAAGTAACCACAGTATATTTTTATGCTAAAGTTGCTCCAACAAATAAAGCTGTGGTTGTTTTAAACGCATCTAAAAATAAAAAATATGTAAATAATGTTATTGTAATGACTAATTTATCTAGCGATTATGCACCAAAAGATTGTGTTTTAATTTGCGTTTCTTGTAACGGAATTGCAACTATTAGTGATGAAACTCTAGCAAGTAATATTAAAAATGAACTTAAACAATGGTACGGAAATCAAGTAGAATATTGGAACTTACTAAAGGTTTATAAAATCAATTACGCCTTACCAAATCTTGAAGTGTTAAAAGACGAAATAACAGAAATAAATTTTAAAATAAATGATTCATTATATATATGTGGCGATCATTTACTAAACGGTTCAATAAATGCTGCAATGAAATCTGGAAGGTTGGTTGCAGAAAA
>JAYTPS010000263.1:0-17629 GCA_043747155.1 Flavobacterium sp.
CTTTCTGAAATGATTTATTATGGAAAACAATTGTATCTAAAAGATGTTTTGTTGGCTGATAAATATACTGATGCCGAAAAAATTGGATATTCTCCAGAGCAAATTGCTTGGAGTAAAGAAAATGAGGCATTTATTTGGACCTATTTTATTGAAAAGCAATATTTGTACAGTTCGAATTCAAAACTGCCAAATCAGTTTATTTATTTGGCTCCTTTTTCTAAGTTTTATTTAGAAATCGATAATGAATCGCCAGGTAGAATTGGACAATATATTGGTTGGCAAATTTTACGTTCTTACATAGAAAATAATCCTAAAACCACAGTGCAACAATTAATAAAAATGAATGCAAAAACCATTTTCGAACAATCTAAATACAAACCCAAAAAGAATGAGTAACACTATAACTACTGAAATAAAATTTAAGGTTGAGCTTGACCAAAATAGAGTTCCCGAAAAGATACATTGGACTGCACCAGATGGCGGAATTGAACTTGAAGAAGCCAAAGCAATGTTGGTTTCAGTTTGGGACAGCAAAACCAAAGAAACTTTGCGTATAGATTTATGGACTAAAGAAATGCCAGTAGACGAAATGAAAATATTTTTTCATCAGACTTTAGTTGCCATGGCAGACACTTTTCAGCGCGCAACACAAGACGAAAAAATGGCAAATACCATGAAAGATTTTTGTGAATATTTTGCTGAAAAATTGGAGTTGAAAGGGTAACCTAAAATTCATTCAAATCTTTATAAACTTCAACATTCACTTCTTCAATATAATTTAAAAGTATATCTTTTCCTGTGCCTTCTGTAGCCGAAGTTACAAAATGTTGTGGCATTTCTTCCCAGTTATTGGCTAACAATTGTTTTCTGTAAGCAGCAACATGAGCATTAATTTTAGCTTTGCTAATTTTGTCGGCTTTGGTAAAAACAATACAAAAAGGCACTTCGGTTTCTCCAAGATATTCTATAAATTCTAAATCAATTTTTTGTGCTTCAAGGCGAATATCAATTAAAACAAAAGCACATACTAGTTGTTCTCTGCTTTCAAAATAATCAGTTATAAATTCTTGAAAAACCTCTTTAGTTTTTTTAGAAACTCTTGCATATCCATAACCTGGTAAATCGACCAAAAACCAATTAGAATTTATTTTAAAGTGATTTATAAGTTGCGTTTTTCCTGGTTTTCCAGATGTTTTTGCCAAATTTTTATGATTGGTAATCATATTTATTAAAGACGATTTTCCAACATTGGAACGACCAATAAATGCATATTCTGGCAAACGTTCTGTCGGACATTTTGTAACGTCTGAATTGCTAATAATAAATTCGGCGGTATTAATTTTCATTTTGTGTCATTGCGAGGCAAAAAGCAATCTCTTTATTTTATTATAATTTGTATTTTAAGTAATCTATAAATGCTCTTTCTCTAACCAAATATCCAACAATCTATTGAACTCATCTGGATGTTCCATCATAGCAGCATGACCACATTTATCAATCCAGTACAAATCAGAATTTGGCATTAGTTTATGAAATTCTTCGGCAACTTCTGGTGGAGTTACAGCATCATTTTTACCCCAAATTATACATGTTTTCACGTGCATTTTTGGTAAATCTTTAGCCATATTATGACGAATAGCACTTTTTGCAATAGTCAAAGTTTTAATGACTTTTATTCTGTCATTTACAACACTAAAAACTTCATCAACCATTTCTTTAGAAGCAGTTTTTGGGTCATAAAATACAGCTTCGGCTTTCTTTTTTATGTATTCATAATCTCCTCTTTTTGGGTAACTATCACCCATTGCGCTTTCATAAAGACCAGAACTTCCAGTAATTACAAGTCCAGCAACTTTTTCAGGATACATTTTTGTATGATATAATGCAATGTGTCCGCCAAGAGAATTTCCTAATAATATTACTCTGTCAAAACCTTTATAAGTAATAAAATCTTTAACATATTTTGCAAAAGCTTTTACATTAGTTTTTAAAATATTTTGGCTATATAATGGCAATTCAGGAATAATAACTTTATGTCCTTTTTGAGAAAAATATTTAGCAACTCCTTCAAAGTTACTCAATCCACCCATTAATCCATGCAAAATTAGAATTGGCATTCCTTCTCCAACTTCAATATAATTGTATTTTCCGTCTTTTATAGTTTTCAAATCCATATTCTGTGGCTCATTTTCAATTGTTACAAATATAACTTTTTATCTATAAAATCATAGCCATAATGGAATTATTTAGATAAAATACACAATTTTATACTACTTGTTTTTGTGTTGTTGCTAAAAATTAATTATCAACATTTTAACAATCAATTTACATAAAAAAACAAAAATTTCTTCAATTGAATTCTCAAATTTTAATTAAAAATTATTTTCCAAACCTAACCTTCATAAGGATCTGTTAATTTTTAATTTTTTCATATCAAATAAAAAGCAAATTTCAATATGTTAAAAGTGGTAAAACTTATTAACAAAGTGGTATATTGTGGTAAAATGTGGTAATTATTTTTATATTTTTGCTCCAATCATTTAATAAATATTTTTTTTTGAACTCAATAATTGGAACATACGAATGTAAAGTTGATACCAAAGGAAGGTTGCTTTTGCCAGCACCTTTTAAAAAGCAACTTGCAGCTTCGCTTCAAGATGGTTTTGTCTTGAAACGTTCTGTTTTTCAGCCATGTCTAGAGTTGTATCCAATGAGTGAATGGAATTTAATGATGCAAAAAATCAATAAACTCAATCGTTTTGTAAAAAAGAATAATGATTTTATTCGTCGATTTACTGCTGGAGTTAAAGTGGTTGAAATTGATAACCTTGGTAGATTGCTAGTGCCAAAAGATTTAACAATTTTTGCTAAAATTTCTAAAGATATCGTCTTGTCGTCGGCAGTAAATATTATTGAAATTTGGGATAAAGAGTTGTACGAAAAAGCTATAGATGATTCTATAGTTGATTTCGCTGATTTGGCCGAAGATGTAATGGGAAATGTAAATGATGATGACAATGGAATATCATAATCCAGTTTTACTAAAAGAAACAGTTGATGGTCTAAACATAAAACAAGATGGAATTTATGTTGATGTAACTTTTGGCGGTGGCGGACATTCTAAAGAAATATTAAATCGTCTTGGTGCAAACGGAAAATTATTTGCTTTTGATCAAGATGAAGATGCGTGGGAAAATGCTTTGCAAGACGAAAGATTTACTTTAATAAAAGAAAATTTTAGATACATAAAAAGATTTTTAAGGTTTCACGGAATTAAACAAGTTGATGGAATTCTTGCTGATTTGGGAGTTTCTTCTCATCAGTTTGATGTTCCAGAAAGAGGATTTTCTACTCGATTTGATGCCGATTTAGACATGAGAATGAGTAAAAAAAACGATTTAGACGCTTTCAAAGTCATCAATGAATATGATGATATAAATTTAAAAAGAGTGTTTCTAGATTATGGCGAATTAAAAATTGCTCCAGCTTTGGCAAGAACAATCATTGAAGCTCGAGAAATTAATGCTATAGAAACAACAGATGAATTGAAATTGATTTTGCAACGTTTTTTGCCAGAACAATTTAAAAATAAAATTTTAGCACAAATCTATCAAGCTGTTCGAATTGAAGTAAATCAAGAAATGGATGTTTTGAAAGAGTTTCTAGAGCAATCATTAGATGTTTTAAAACCCGAAGGACGATTAAGCGTTATTTCATATCATTCACTTGAAGACAGATTAGTAAAAAGATTTCTAAAAAACGGATTGTTTGAAGGTGAGCCAGTAAAAGATTTCTTCGGAAATTTTTCGATTCCATTTAAAATTATAGAAAAATTAATTGTTCCAACTGACGAAGAAATAAAAATCAATAACCGAGCAAGAAGTGCAAAATTAAGAATTGCAGAGAAGAAATAGTTTGAAGAATTCAGATTTTGGAATAACTGAACACTGAACACTGAACACTAATTAAATGAAAGGCGGAATTTACAACATTTTAAAAGCAAGATTTCTAGTAAACGAAGATGCTACCAAAAATTGGAGGTTTATTGTTTTCTTGATTTTTTTAGCCATAATAATGATTGCAAATACGCATCGATTTGAACAAAAAGTATTCAGAATTTCCGATTTAACTAATGAAGTAAAAGAATTACGATCAGAATTTGTTGATAGACGTTCTGAATTGATGAAACTAAGAATGGAATCAACAGTGTCACAAAAAATGGAGTCTAGAAATATTTTTCCATCACAAGTTCCACCACAAAAAATAAAAGTAAAAAAACCTGAAGAAAAAAGTTTCTTTAAAAAGTTATGGCAGTAGAAGATAAACAAATCTCTTACCGAATTTATTTAGTTGCTTTTGTTATTTTTTTAATAGCAATAGCAATTACTATAAAGCTAACTAATATTCAATGGGTTGAAGGTGATTATTATAGAAAATTAGCAAAAGAACGAACCGTTAGAACATTTGTAATTCCTGCCAATAAAGGAAATATTTATTCATCAGACGGAAGTTTATTGGCAACATCAATACCAAATTACACTATTCGTTTTGATGCAGTTACGCCAAAGCCAGAAGATTTTGAAAAGTTTGTAAAACCATTATCGGATGATTTATCAAAATTATTATTAAAACCAAGTTCCTATTTTCAATCGCTTTTTAGAAACGCTAGAGCCAATAAAAACAGATATACTTTGGTCGCAGAGGATTTGAGTTATACAGAATATGCTAAAATAAAAGCTTTTCCACTATTCGAAAAAGGGTCAAACAAAGGCGGAATTATTGTTGAACAACAAACAGTTCGTGAACATCCAATTGGAATAATTGCCGAGAGAACTATTGGTTACGATAGAATTGACCAAGATGGAATGTTAAAAAGAGTTGGAATTGAAGGCGCTTTTGGTAAATATTTAAATGGTAAAGACGGAAAAATTTTAAAACAAAAAATTGCAAAAGGGCAATGGAAACCAATTAGAGATATAAACGAGATTGATCCTCAAGATGGTTACGACGTGATTTCTACAATAGATGTTTACATTCAAGACATTGCTCATCACGCACTTTTAAAACAACTTCAAGAATATGGTGCTGAGCATGGTTGTGTTGTTGTAATGGAAACCAAAACAGGTCATGTAAAAGCAATTTCTAATCTTGGTAGAGATGAAAAATCAGGTAATTATTATGAAACAATTAATTATGCAGTAGCAGAATCTCACGAACCTGGATCTACTTTTAAATTGGTAGATATGATTGCGCTTTTAGATGATAATAAAATTGACACAACTAAAATTTATGATTCTAATGGCGGAGTTGTAACCTATAGAGGAAAAAAAGTGCGCGATTCTCATGAAGGTGGTTATGGTAAAATATCTGTAGGTAAAGGTTTTGAAGTTTCTTCAAATACAATTTTGGTTCAGGCAGTATATGAAAATTATAAAAATAATCCGCAACAATTTGTAGATAGAATTGATAGAATGGGATTAAACAAACCACTTGGTTTGCCATTTCAAGGAGAAGGAATTCCAAGAATACCACAAACCACAGATAAAGATTGGAGCGCAATTTCACTACCATGGATGGCATTTGGATATGGAGTTTTGGTAACACCAATGCAAACATTAACCTTGTATAATGCAGTTGCAAATAATGGTGAAATGGTAAAACCACAATTTGTTTCAGAAATTAAAGAATGGAACAAAACCATAAAAAAATATGATAAACAAATTATCAACCCAAAAATTTGTTCTAACGAAACTGTAAAAAAATTAAAAGTTCTATTAGAAAATGTTGTAAAAAGAGGAACAGGATCAAAGCTGTATTCTAAAGATTTTTCGATGGCAGGAAAAACAGGAACTGCTCAAGCAAATTATGGAAAAAATGGTGGTAATGACAAACATTATATTTCATCATTTGTTGGTTTTTTTCCAGCAGAACACCCAAAATATTCATGCATAGTTGTTGTTCACAAGCCAAATACATCAATGAATAATTATTATGGTGCAGATGTTGCCGGACCAGTTTTTAAACGAATAGCACAAAAGATTTTTACCGATGCACCATCAACAAATGAAATAAAAAATTTAGATAAAAAAATTGCAAAACAAGAGAATAAATACCAAGAATATTTTGATAAAATTCAAAAAGTAAAGAGTACAATTCCAAATCTAAAAGGCATGTCTGGCATGGATGCTGTTGCACTTTTAGGAAATCTTGGAATTAAAGTTAAAGTTAAAGGAATAGGAAAAGTAAAGACGCAATCTATTCAAGCTGGTCAACCAATATTAAAAAATTCAATTATAACATTAGAATTATCGTGATAGTTTTAAAAGAAATATTATATAAAGTTGCAATTGAAGCTGTAAAAGGTTCAACAGAAATTGATATTAATAAAATCGAATTCGATTCTAGAAATGTTCAAGAGAGCGATGTATTTGTAGCAATAAGAGGAACAATTTCTAATGGGCATGATTTTATTGAGAAAGCTATAAATCTTGGTGCGGTTGTAATTATTTGCGATTCTTTTCCAGAAGTTATTGTTACTGGAATTACTTACATCCAAGTTAAAGACACCAATTCGGCTTTGGCTTTTATAGCAACAAATTTTTATGAAAATCCATCTTCAAAACTTAAATTAATTGGTATTACTGGTACTAACGGAAAAACTACAGTTGCATCACTATTATATCAATTGTTTAAAAAAGCAGGATATAAAGTTGGTTTGCTTTCAACAGTTAAAATTTTAGTTGATGAAGTCGAATACAAAGCAACTCATACGACTCCAGATTCATTAACAATCAATTGTTATTTAAATGAAATGATTGAAAATGGTTGCCAATTTTGTTTTATGGAAGTTAGTTCTCATGGAATTCATCAAAAACGTACAGATGGTTTACATTTTGAAGGCGGTATTTTTACTAATTTATCTCATGATCATTTAGATTATCATCCAACATTTGCTGAATATCGCGATGTAAAAAAATTATTTTTTGATCATTTACCTAAAACAGCTTTTGCCTTAACCAACATCGATGATAAAAACGGTTTGGTGATGATACAAAACACAGCTGCAAGAAAATTGACTTATGCTCTTAAATCTTATTCTGATTATAAAGCACAAATTTTAGAAAATCAATTATCTGGATTATTATTAAAAATTAATGATAATGAAGTTTGGGTTAAACTCATTGGAACATTCAATGCCTATAATTTACTAGCAATTTTTGGTACAGCTGTAGAATTAGGTATAGAAAAATTTGAAGCCATGCGATTATTATCAGATTTAGAAAGTGTTTCTGGCAGATTCCAATTTATAGTGTCTGATGAAAAAATAACTGCAATTGTAGATTATGCTCACACACCTGATGCACTTGAAAATGTGTTAAAAACAATAAACGACATTCGAACTAAAAACGAACAACTAATTACAATTGTTGGTTGTGGTGGCGATAGAGATAAAACCAAACGACCAATAATGGCAAATATTGCCACTCAATTGAGCGATAAAGTAATTATTACATCAGATAATCCAAGGACAGAAAACCCAACATCAATAATTACCGAAATGGAAGCTGGTGTTGAACCACAAAATTATAAAAAATCACTTTCAATAGAAGACAGAAAACAAGCAATAAAAACGGCATGTCAGCTGGCAAATACTAATGATATAATTCTTATTGCTGGAAAAGGACACGAAACCTATCAAGAAATAAATGGTGTGCGCTATGATTTTGATGACATGAAAATTGTAAAAGAATTTTTAGAACAAATGAACAAATAACCAGATAAACACATAACCAAATATGCTATACTACTTATTTGAATATTTAGACAAAACATTAGACATTCCAGGAACTGGTGTGTTTCAATATATAACATTTCGATCTGCGCTAGCATTGATACTTTCGTTATTGATTTCTACAGTTTATGGAAAAAAAATAATCAATTTTTTAAGAAATCAACAAGTTGGCGAAACTGTTCGTGAGCTTGGTTTAGAAGGCCAAACTCAAAAAGCTGGAACACCAACAATGGGAGGATTAATCATTATTGTTGCTACATTAATTCCTGTTTTATTATTAACAAAACTAAATAATATTTATATAGTTCTATTAATTGTTACCACACTATGGATGGGAACTATCGGATTTATTGATGATTATATAAAAATATTTAAAAAAGACAAGCAAGGTCTTAAAGGTATTTTCAAAGTTATTGGACAAGTTGGATTAGGAATTATTGTTGGATCTGTTTTATATTTTCATCAAGGTGTTACTGTTCGCGAAAAAACTAATAAACCAATTACCTTTAATAGAACAGAAAATGTAATTAGTCAACCTGCCAAAGAATTAAAATCTACAACAACAACAATTCCGTTTACAAAAAATAACGAATTGGAGTATGCCAAAATTTTAGAACCATTTACAGATAATTATCAAGATTGGGCATGGCTAATTTTTATTCCAATAGTAATTTTTATCATTACAGCAGTTTCTAATGGTGCAAATCTTACAGATGGAATAGATGGATTAGCCGCAGGAACTTCAGCAATATCAGTACTCGCTTTAGGTATTTTCACTTTTGTTTCTGGTAACATGATTTTATCTAGTTATCTCAATGTAATGTATATTCCTAATTCTGGAGAAATGACCGTTTTTATTGCTGCATTTGTTGGAGCATTAATTGGATTTCTTTGGTACAATTCCTATCCAGCATCTGTTTTTATGGGCGATACAGGTAGTTTAACAATTGGAGGAATCATAGCGGTTTTAGCAATTTCAGTAAGGAAAGAAATGTTATTGCCAGTTTTCTGTGCCATTTTCTTTGCCGAAAGTGCTTCGGTAATTATTCAAGTAACTTATTTTAAATACACTAAAAAACGTTTTGGTGAAGGAAAAAGAGTGTTTCTAATGTCTCCATTACACCATCATTATCAAAAAAAAGGATACCATGAAAGTAAAATTGTAACTCGTTTTTGGATTGTAACTATTTTATTAACAATCGTATCAATAGTAACCTTGAAATTAAGATAATGCAAAGATTAGTAATTCTTGGTGGTGGAGAAAGTGGAGTTGGAACAGCAATTCTAGGAAAGAAAGAAGGATTTGATGTTTTTTTATCTGATTTCGGAAAAATTAAAGAAAATTATAAAAACGTTCTTAATAAATATGAAATTAAATGGGAAGACGAACAGCACACAGAAGCATTAATTTTAAATGCTAATGTAGTAATGAAAAGTCCAGGAATTCCAGATAAAGTTGCTATTGTAAAAAAGCTTCGCGAAAAAGGTATTCCAGTAATTTCCGAAATAGAATTTGCTGCACCATTTACAAAAGCAACAACCATTGGAATAACTGGAAGTAATGGTAAGACAACAACAACAATGTTGACCTATCATTTACTAAAAGAAGCTGGATTAAATGTGGGTTTGGCAGGAAATATTGGAAAAAGTTTTGCATGGCAAGTTGCCGAAGAAAATTATGATTTATATGTGTTAGAATTAAGTAGTTTTCAGCTTGACGGAATTATAAATTACAAGCCACATATTGCCATAATTACTAATATTAGTCCTGATCATTTAGACAGATACGAATATAAATATGAAAATTATATAGCATCTAAATTTAGAATAACAAATAACCAAACTCATGAAGATTATCTCATTTATGACGCAGATGATGAAGCAATTTTTAATTGGTTGCAAAATAACAAAGTAAATGCACAACTAATACCTTTTTCAATAACAAAAAGACTAGAAAAAGGTGCCTTTTTAAACAACAAAACTATGGAAATCAACATCAACGAAGAAGAGTTTTTAATGGAAACAGTTCAAATAGCACTAGAAGGAAAACATAACATGAAAAACGCAATGGCAGCAACCTCTGTGGCAAATATTTTGCGCATCAGAAAGCAAACAATTCGTGAAAGTTTGTCCAATTTTCAAGGTGTTGAACATCGTTTAGAAAAAGTGCTAAAAATTCAAAATGTTCAGTACATAAACGACAGCAAGGCAACCAATGTTAATGCAACTTTCTTTGCTCTTGACAGCATGACCAATCCAACTGTTTGGATTCTTGGAGGTGTTGATAAAGGAAACGACTATGCCGAACTGATGCCACTTGTTCACGAAAAAGTAAAAGCAATTATTTGCCTTGGAGTCGAAAATAAAAAGATAATTGATGCTTTTGGAAACATTGTTGACATGATGGTTGAAGTAGACAATATGCACGATGCAGTAAATACAGCAAGACATATTGCCGAAAAAGGCGATACCGTTTTATTATCTCCAGCATGTGCAAGTTTTGATTTGTTCGAAAACTACGAAGACAGAGGAAATCAATTTAAAAGAGAAGTTAGAAACTTGTAAAAATAGTTATAAGTTTTGGGTTTTGATTTACCCAAAACTCATAATTCAAAACTAACAACAAAAAAATGCTACAAGTAATAAACAGTTTAAAAGGAGATAAAGTCATTTGGGCATTCATTGCTCTGTTGGCGTTGTTTTCATTTATGCCTGTTTTTAGCGCAAGCAGTAATTTGGCCTACATGCGTCACGGTTCAGGAAATGCACTCACTTATTTGCTAAAACACGCAGTACATATTTTTATAGGTTTTTTTATTATTTACCAAGTGCATAAAATTCCGTATCATTATTTCAGAGGGATTTCTATGATTACTTTACCAATAATTTGGGTTTTATTAATCTATACTTTAATAAAAGGAACTGTTGTTGAAGGTGCAAATGCCAGTCGTTGGTTACAAATTCCTTTTATTGGCATTTCTTTTCAAACATCAACTTTAGCAGCTATAGTTTTATATATTTATGTTGCAAGATATTTATCTAAATCTAGAGAAACTGCTGCAAATTTTAAGCAATCTTTCATAGAATTATGGATACCTGTTTTCATTACAGTTGCTTTGATTTTTCCAGCCAATTTTTCAACTGCAGCATTGATTTTTGCAATGGTTACAATGCTAACTTTTGTTGGTAAATATCCTTTAAAATATATTGGAATAATACTTGGAGTAGGATTAATTTCGGGACTATTTTTTATTCTAATTGTTAAAGCTTTTCCCGATGCTTTTCCAAACCGAGTCGATACTTGGATAAGTCGTATAGATAGTTTTACTAGTGATAAACCTGGTGAAGATGATTACCAAATAGAAAAAGCAAAAATTGCAATAGCCACAGGTGGAATTTACGGACTTGGACCTGGAAAAAGTATTCAAAAAAACTTTCTTCCTCAATCATCTTCCGATTTTATTTTTGCCATAATCGTTGAAGAATATGGAATATTAGGTGCCTTAACAATATTAGGATTATACCTTCTTTTATTGTTTAGGTTTATTATTGCGGCTCACAAATCTAATTCACTCTTCGGAAAATTAGTCGTTGTTGGTCTGGGTTTTCCAATTGTTTTTCAAGCTTTAATAAATATGGCAGTTGCAGTTGAATTGCTTCCAGTAACAGGACAAACGTTACCATTAATTAGTTCAGGCGGAAGTTCCGTATGGATGACATGTATTGCAATAGGAATTATTTTAAGTGTAACCAAAAAAGAAGAAGAAATTGCTCAAGAATTAGACGAAAAACAAAAGCGTGACGAAGCTTTAAAACGTCTAATAGATAAACAATTACTAGACGATGAAGAAGAAGTTGCTTCGATTGATGCAAATCAAGAAAAAGTAAACCAGATGAAAACATCTATAAAAGAAAAAATTATGACGGAAGATTATTCAATTGAAGAAAATCCGATGCTTGCAATAAAAGGAATGAGAAAAAATTAAATTGTGTTTTAAAAAAACTCAAACAAAAAATAAAAGAATATAAAATTAGTGAATTATCAATAATACAGAATTAGTAAAAATTCGTATCAAAAAATAAATTGAGAAAATTAAAATTCATATTAAGCGGTGGAGGAACTGGAGGACATATTTATCCTGCCATTGCTATTGCCAATGAATTAAAATCTCGTTTTCCTAATTGCGAAATTCTTTTTGTAGGCGCTAAAGATAAAATGGAAATGCAAAAAGTGCCACAAGCTGGTTACAAAATACTTGGTCTTTGGATAGCAGGATTACAAAGAAAACTGACTTTACAAAACATTATGTTTCCTTTAAAATTGGCTAATAGTTTATGGAAATCTAGAACAATAATAAAAAATTTTAATCCAGATGTAGTTATTGGAACCGGAGGTTTTGCTAGCGGACCATTATTGCAAGTTGCCAATAGTTTAAAGATTCCAACGGTTATTCAAGAACAAAATTCTTATCCAGGAATTACCAATAAATTGTTAAGCAAAAAAGCCAATTCAATATGTGTGGCTTATGATAATCTTGAACTGTTTTTTCCTAAAAATAAAATTGTTTTTACAGGAAATCCAGTTCGTCAAGATGTATTAGAAATTAATTCTAAAAGAGAGGAAGCATTATCTTATTTCAATTTAGATGCTAACAAAAAAACTTTACTTGTAATTGGTGGAAGTTTAGGTTCAAGAAGAATTAATCAATTAATTGCCAAAGAATTAAATTTTTTTAAAGCCAACGATATTCAAGTTTTTTGGCAATGTGGTAATTTTTATATGGCAGAATATAAACATTTTTCCGAAGTACAAAATGTGCAGGTGGTTTCCTTTATTGATAGAATGGATTTAATTTATGCTGCTGCCGATTTTGTAATTTCTCGTGCTGGAGCATCTTCTGTTTCTGAATTGTGTTTGGTAGGAAAACCAGTCATTTTTATTCCGTCACCAAATGTTGCCGAAGATCATCAAACCAAAAACGCCAAAGCAGTAGTAGATAAAAAAGGAGCACTTTTGTTAAAAGAATCTGAATTGGATGAAAAATTTGAAACAGTTTTTAATCAATTAATTCATGACGAAAATTTGCAAAATAATCTAAGCCAAAACATTAAAAAATTAGCTAAACCAAACGCTACAAAAGATATTGTTGAAGAAATTATAAAACTAATATAATAACAATTACAATAGCAATGTCAAAATCAATTCATCAAATTGAAATTAAAAATTGCTATTTAAGTTGAATTTTGAAATTGAAATTGAAAATGGACCTAAACCAAATAAATAACGTCTACTTCATCGGAATCGGAGGCATCGGAATGAGTGCTCTAGCTCGTTATTTTCAAAATATTGGAAAAAATGTTTCAGGTTACGATAAAACTCCAACAATGTTAACTGATGAATTGGTTGCTGGAGGAATGAATATTCATTTTGAAGACACTATAAATTTAATTCCAACACATTATTATATTGAAAATACACTTGTAATTGTAACTCCAGCTGTTCCAGTTTCTCATTCAGAATGGAATTATTTTATAGAAAGAGATTATACAATTAAAAAACGTGCCGAAGTTTTGGGTTTAATAACCAAAGATACCTTTTGTTTTGCAGTAGCAGGAACTCATGGAAAAACAACTACATCAAGTATTCTTGGGCATATTTTGTTCGAATCTGGCGAAGATGTAACCGCTTTTCTTGGCGGAATTGTCGAGAATTATAATTCTAATTTAATAGGAAGCGGAAAAACAATTACAGTTGTCGAAGCCGATGAATTTGATAGGTCTTTCTTGCATTTGCATCCAAATATTGCTTGTGTAACTTCAATGGATGCTGATCATTTAGACATTTATGGTGATGTATCTGCAATTGAAGAATCGTTCAGAGAATTTGCCGATAAAGTAAAAGATAAAACCAAAATTTTTATTCCTAAGGGTTTAGATTTAGCTGGATTGACAATTGCAATCAATGACAATGCCACTTTCAAAGCATTTAATATTCGAATTGAAAACAGCAGTTACGTTTTTGATGTGCAAACTCCATCAGAAACTATAAAAAATATTTCGTTTGGCTTGCCTGGACATCATAATTTGATGAATGCTTTAATGGCTTTAGCAATGGCTAAAACTTTTGGTTCCCCAACCGAATCCATTGCTAAAGCTTTAGCTTCTTTTAAAGGAGTTCAAAGAAGGTTTTCATATCAAATAAAATCAAAAAATCTCGTTTATATAGATGATTATGCGCATCATCCAACAGAAATAAATGCTGTGTATCAAGCGGTTCGAGAATTGTATCCAAATCAAAAAATTTTAGCAATTTTTCAACCACATTTGTTTAGTCGTACTCGAGATTTTGCCGATGATTTTGCCAAAAGTTTATCTCAATTTGATGAAATACTTTTATTAGATATCTATCCAGCTAGAGAATTACCTATGGAAGGAATTACATCAAGTTGGTTACTTTCAAAAATTGAAAATAAAAATAAAAAATTAATAGTAAAAAATAATTTAATTACAACGATTTTACAAAGTGATGCAACGATAATTGTAACCATTGGTGCAGGTGATATTGGTGAACTAGTGCCAAAAATTAAAAATGAATTAATGAATAAATCGAATAAAAACTAGTTGCTTTTTTGGGATTTTAGAAAATCAATATTTCAAATTTTCAAAGTAAAAAAAACATACAGCTTATGAAATTTCTTAATTGGATAAATATCAGACTTATACTAATATTTTTATTGGTAATCTTCTTGTATTCCTTTACATCTATCAGAAATTCACAACGAAAATTAAAGAAATCTGAAGTAATTTTTGTTGGAGATAACAACAATTTTGTTAAACAAGAATCGGTTAATAAATTGTTAATAGAAAATATTTCAGATGTAAAAACAATAGCCAAAGAGGACTTAAATTTGAACAAATTGGAAAATTCCATCAACAAACATCCTATGGTTGAAAAATCAGAAGTTTTTGTAAGTGTTGATGGTGTTTTAAAAGCTGTTGTAATTCAAAAAACTCCAGTGGCAAGAGTTTTTAATGATGAAGGTTCTTTTTATATTGACTATCAAGGAAATAAAATGCCATTATCAGATAATTATACAGCAAGAGTTCCGTTAATTTCAGGACAAATTAATGCTAATAACATAAAAAAATTATCTAAAATTTTGAAGATGATTTATGATGATGAATTTTTGAAAAAAAACATCATTGGAGTTCAATTTTTGGCAGATGAAAGCTTATTGTTGACCAATAGAAATTTTGATTATCAAATAGAATTCGGAAAAATGTTGAATGAAGAAAAAAAATTTAAAAATTATAAAGCTTTTTTTCAAAAAGCAATTTTAGATAGCACATTATATAATTACAAAAGAATAAATTTGAGATTCACCCAACAAGTTGTTTGTACAAAATAACTAGAACTCAAATAAAGATAGAATTGATACTATGGAGAATAGAGAAAACATTGCAGTTGGATTAGATATTGGAACGACAAAAATCGTTGCAATGATTGGTAAAAAAAATGAATACGGAAAACTTGAGATTTTAGGACTTGGAAAAGCCAAAAGTTTAGGTGTTGCAAGAGGTGTTGTAAATAATATTACCCAAACCATTCAATCTATTCAACAAGCAGTATTAGAAGCCGAAGAAAATTCAGGGTATAAAATTAACGACTGTGTTGTTGGAATTGCGGGTCAACACATTAGAAGTATTCAACACACCGATTACATAAGTAGAAGTAATCCAGAAGAAGTAATTAGCGGAAAAGACATTCAATTACTAATTGATCAAGTAAATAAATTGGCAATGCTTCCTGGCGAAGAAATTATTCACGTTTTACCTCAAGAATTTAAAATTGATGGACAATCTGAAATAAAAGAACCAATTGGAATGTATGGTGGACGATTAGAAGCAAGTTTTCATGTAGTTGTTGGGCAAGCGTCATCTATAAGAAACGTTGGTAGATGTATTCAAAGCTCAGGAATTGAATTGTCAGGATTAACTTTAGAGCCATTAGCTTCATCAGATGCAGTTTTAAGTCAAGAAGAAAAAGAAGCTGGTGTTGCATTAATTGATATTGGTGGAGGAACAACCGATTTAGCAATTTTTAAAGATGGAATTATTCGTCATACTGCAGTAGTTCCTTTTGGAGGAAATGTAATTACAGAAGACATAAAAGAAGGATGTTCTATAATCGAAAAACAAGCCGAGTTATTAAAAGTAAAATTTGGTTCAGCTTGGCCAGGTGAAAATAAAGATAATGAAATTGTATCAATTCCTGGATTAAGAGGAAGAGAACCTAAAGAAATTTCTTTAAAAAACTTATCCAAAATTATTCATGCTCGTGTGGTTGAAATTATTGAACAAGTTTTTGCCGAAATAAAAGCTTATGGTCATGAAGATCCAAGAAAAAAACTAATTGCTGGAATTGTATTAACTGGTGGTGGTGCACAATTGCAACACATTAAGCAATTAGTTGAATACATTACAGGAATGGATACCAGAATTGGCTATCCAAACGAACATTTAGCTGGAAATTCTAGTGAGGATATTTCAAGTCCGTTATTTGCAACAGCAGTTGGTTTAGTAATGAATAGCATTGCAAATAATAGTCAAAGTGCCTACAAACTTGAAATGACTCATGCAATTCCGCAACAAAAGCAAGTGGTAATTCCAGTTGAAGAAGAAGTAAAAGTTGAAGAACAAATTGAAAATAAAGTTAAAGAAGTTGAAACTACAGAAGGCAAAATTAGAAAATCATTTTTTGATAAATATGTAGATAAAATTAAAGACTTTCTTGACAATGCAGAATAGTTTAATACTTGATATTAAATAAAATTAATAATAATAAAGAATCCTAAGGATTTAAATGTTTGTAAAAAAACCAAAATAGTATGATAAGCAACTCAGAATTTGGAAGCATATCTTTTGATTTACCAAAAAATCAATCAAATGTAATTAAAGTAATTGGTGTTGGCGGTGGCGGAAGCAACGCAATCAACCACATGTTCAAACAAGGCATCAAAGGTGTCGATTTTATTGTTTGTAATACCGATTCACAGGCATTACAAAACAGTCCAGTTCCAAATAAAATTCAATTGGGTGTAAACCTTACTGAAGGTTTAGGTGCTGGAGCAAATCCAGATGTTGGACAACAATCGGCTATTGAAAGTATTGCCGATATTGAAAACATGTTAGATACCAATACCAAAATGGTTTTTATTACTGCAGGAATGGGTGGCGGAACTGGAACTGGTGCTGCACCAATAATTGCTCAATTGGCTAAAGAAAGAGATATTCTTACTGTTGGAATTGTAACATTGCCTTTCTCATTTGAAGGAAAAGTACGTTATGAACAAGCAAAATTGGGGATAGAAAAATTGCGCAAACAAGTTGATTCTTTAATTGTAATCAATAATAATAAATTAAGAGAAGTATACGGAAATCTTGGTTTTAAAGCTGGTTTCTCTAAAGCTGATGAAGTTTTAGCCACAGCTTCAAGAGGAATTGCAGAGGTAATTACTCATCACTACACACAAAATATCGATTTACGAGATGTAAAAACAGTTTTGTTTGATAGCGGAACAGCAATCATGGGATCTTCAAATTCTTTTGGAGAGAACAGAGCTAAAGAAGCTATCGTTGCAGCGTTAGATTCTCCATTGTTAGATGATAATAAAATAACTGGTGCCAAAAATGTATTGTTGCTTATCGTTTCTGGTACTAATGAAATAACAATGGATGAAATTGCTGAGATAAATGAACATATTCAAGCAGAAGCTGGTCACAATGCCAATATTATTATGGGTGTTGGAGAAGACGAAAGTTTAGGTGATTCAATTG
>JAYTPS010000264.1:0-2752 GCA_043747155.1 Flavobacterium sp.
AAACCATTTCATTCGTTTTACTTTTGAGTTTAGTTTTGTTTGCAATAAATTACTTAATTTTCAAAAAGTTGATATTATCAAAACGAAACTTTTTGTACAGTTTTGTATTAATCATTATCGGAATTCTAATATTTATTCCGTTTTATTTAAACTCAAAAAAATCGTTTATAGATTATCAAAATGGAACAACAAGACTTGGCCACTTTATAGAAAAAAGCGAAATCGAAAATATAAAAATTATAAAACAAAACGACACGATAATTATTAAAGATAAAGATGTTTTTCTGAATGAAATTGGTAGCGCAAAGTATAAAAGAGGATTATGGAAATACGGAAAAACATATAAAATTACATTTGAACGAAATGGAATAAAAAAAGATAGCGTTTTTTCAAACGGAACTATGTTTGGCGAATTTAAAAACAGATATTTCGAATTAGAAAAAGATGTCTTAGAAAAATATTTTAATAACAAAAAAAGCAACGGCTAACAGCGGTTTGGCGCAATTGGGGTTTTAGGCAAACTTTAAAGTTGGTTTTGTACTTGTAAGTTCGGTCTTTAATTTATACATTTAGCTAACCAAATCCCCAACTGACGCCAAGCCACAAGACGTTAGCGGCAAGCAAAAAAAAAAATCGTAGATACACAATGAAAGTTTATAAATATAGAAGCACAAAAAATTTAAAAATCCTAGAAAGAGATATAGAAACTTTTTCAAATAATAAATTTTTCGCTCCTAAATTTGAAACTTTTGATGATAAATTAGAAGCAACTTTTAAAGAAGAAATTTCAACAATAGTTCAGATAATTGGTAAAACATTTTCAACAAATACTGAACAAATGAAAAATAGCTTAAAAGAAGTTACTGATTACAAAGATAAAATTGGGATTTATTGTGTGACAAAAAGGTATGACAATGAGTATATGTGGAAAAACTACGCAAATAATAGTCAAGGTTATTGTGTTGAATATGATTTAGACAAATTAACAGATAAAAGCAAAAATTTGGACTTTTCAATTAAGTTTGAAATCATATATGACAATAAAACTTCAATACTTAATATCGCTGACATTGGTTCAAATTCATTGATAACAAAAATGTTTGGAGTAAAAAAATTAGAATATTTACCTGAGGAAGAGATTCGATTAATTTTTAATTTTGATTCAATAAAAAAACATCACGATTCTGCAATTACAGGAATCTATTTTGGAAGTGATGCTGATGAACAATTAATAGAAAAAATTTATGAAAAATTTGAGAATAGAGACATTAAATTTTATCAAATAATTCTTGGCGAAAATCAAGAATTACGAAGAGAAATTATTAATCAATTCTCAAAAAATTTAAAATATAACATAGAAAAAAATAATTTCAAAATTTTAAAACATGAAATTAATGAGCATATGGAAATCTTTAATGTTCATTTAATAGGTCAAACAAATACAGAATTAATAAAAGAATTTGCTTTGGCTTTCAATGAAAAATACTGTTTTAAGGTATGCAATCTTCATATTTACAATAGTTCTGAAATAATAGACTTACTTGATATTTATCCTTTGTCTGACAAGGATTATGTTAGATATGCAGATTCTTACATCGCAAATGCCGACTTTAGTTCTGAAACTATATTTTATGAATTTCCACTTAAAGATTTTAAATACGATAAACTTAAGAACATATAAATTGCCAGCCGCTAACAGGCGTTTGGCAAGATTGCGAATTATGCAGTGAATTCACATTTACATTTCGTTAGAAATATTATCTTAGTGGGAAATATGTGGTTACGAAGTTCGCAATTGCATAAAACGCAATAACATTTCCAAACTTTTATCCGTTGCAAGCCAAACAAAACTTCGAAATTATTTAGATTCTCTAAAATCTTATTTCAAATTCCTTAAATATAATTTACATTTGTAAAAAAAAACAACAACACATTTTACATAGTAAATGAGGTTGAAATAAGTACAACATAAATGAAAAACACATTAATTGCTCCATCAGTTTTAGCAGCCGATTTCGCTAATCTTCAACGCGACATTGAAATGATTAATAATAGTGAAGCCGATTGGTTTCATATTGACGTTATGGATGGAGTATTTGTACCAAATATTTCATTTGGAATGCCAGTTTTAGAAGCTATTGCAAAACATGCCAAAAAAACAATTGATGTTCATTTAATGATTATTGATCCTGATAGATATATTAAAACATTTTCGAACTTAGGAGCAAACATTCTAACAGTTCATTATGAAGCTTGTACTCATCTTCATAGAACACTTCAAGCAATAAAAGCTGAAGGCATGAAAGCTGGAGTTGCACTAAATCCGCACACAAATATTGATTTGCTTGAAGATGTAATAAACGATATTGATATGGTTTGCATCATGAGTGTCAATCCTGGTTTTGGTGGACAATCGTTTATAGAAAACACTTTTGACAAGGTTGAAAAACTAAAAAAATTAATCGCCAAAAAAAATGCAACAACACTTATAGAAATTGATGGCGGCGTAACTAGTAAAAATGCAGTTCAGCTTGTTCAAGCTGGCGCAGATGTTTTGGTAGCTGGAAACTTTGTATTTAAAGCCGAAAATCCTTTAACAACCATAAGCGATTTAAAGAGAATTACATCTTTTTAATGACTATGATTTAACATTATATGGATATACTAATTTAGCTGGGAGTTAAAGATAAGAGAAAAAATCTTAATTTTAACACATGACACGAGAAAGAAAAATTTACGATGCAGCATTTAA
>JAYTPS010000265.1:0-7842 GCA_043747155.1 Flavobacterium sp.
AGCAACTTCTGGCAGCATTTGACGTTCTTCAAAATTATAAGCTATATATTCAGGAAAATCAATATAAAAAAGATGCTTTGCACCTAAAAACAATTCTAGTGAAATTAGTAATTTATCATTGGCATAAATAACCTTATTATTGTAATCCATTTCTCCTATTACTGTATAAATATCTGGTGTTTTAATGGTTGGAAAATAATATTTAATATGCTTAAAAAGTTCTTCAATTTCATCTTGTTTAGAATTGAAATTTTTATATTTATTTTCAACTTCTATATACAATTCTCTCCATTGCGGATTTTGCATTTTGTCTAACCAAACTTGATCTGGAGTTCCTTCTTGAAAAAAATCTGGATATTGATTTTTAACTTTTAGAAGATCCGATGGTTTTGAATCAAAAAAAGCTTGTTCAAAACGATGTAATTTCATTTCAACTGGAATTTCTTCAACTGCCTTTTCAACTTTACTTTTTTTATCACAAGAGAAAAACAAAATTGAAATTGTTATTATAAAAATGTATTTTTTCATTCTAAATTTTTATTATTTTTGCAAATATACAGTACCGATTATTAAATCTTGTAAATAATATGCCTAAAAAAAGCACAATTAAAACTGATAAAGTAAATGAACATATAGTTAACTGGTTAAAAGTATATGCTAATAACGCTAAAGTTACTGGATTTGTTGTGGGAATTTCTGGCGGTGTAGATTCGGCAGTTACCTCAACACTTTGTGCACAAACTGGCTTTCCAACATTATGTATAGAAATGCCTATACATCAAGCGCAAAACCAAGTAAATAGAGGCATAGAACATATAGAACAATTGAAATCACGTTTTGAAAATGTTAGTAATGTTGTGGTAAATTTAACCCCAATTTATGAAAATTTTAAAAATGAAGTGCCTAAAAGTGAAAGTGAAGTAAAATATAATTTATCGTTAGCCAACACAAGAGCAAGGTTAAGAATGACAACATTGTACTATTTAGCTGGTATTCACGGTTATTTAGTTGCTGGAACTGGGAATAAAGTTGAAGATTTTGGTGTTGGCTTTTACACAAAATATGGTGATGGTGGTGTTGACTTGAGTCCAATTGCCGATTTGATGAAAAGTGATGTTTATGCACTTGGAAAATATTTAAAAATTCCAGAATCTATATTAGTTGCTGCACCAACCGATGGTTTATTTGGCGATGATAGAACAGATGAAGATCAACTTGGCGCAAGTTATGATGAACTTGAATGGGCAATGCTTGAAGATGAAAAAGGAAGCTCAAGTGTTGACTTTTCTGACAGAAAAAAAACAGTTTTTGAAATCTATAAAAGATTAAATTTCGTAAATAAACATAAGATGGTAGCGATTCCGGTTTGTAATATTCCCGAATCTTACAAATATTAAATTAACAAATGTTTATTGTTTTTACCATTTTTTTACTAACTTTACGAGTATTTTGAATTAAATAAAACTAAAATTATGATAAATGTTTGTCTTGCCGATAATTACCCAGTGGTACATTATGGCGTTAAATCATATTTTAAAGACCATCCGGAAATTAGTGTGGTTTCTAACGTTGGAAGTTTTTACATGGTGCCTGATGCCTTAAGGAATAAGGAAATTAATGTCTTAATAATTGACCTTGAACTTGATGGATTGAAAAGTATCTATGAATTGAAAGCAATAATTAAAAATTTTCCTACTACTAGAGTATTGATTTTTACAAGTTTAAATGAACAAATTTATGCGCCAAACGCCATAAAAGCTGGTGTAACTGGTTTTGTTCACAAATCATCAAAACTTGAAACACTTGGTACATCTATCATTAGAGTTCATCAAGGAATTGTTATGCTTAGTGATAGTATAAAGAAAAGTTTAGCGCTTATTGCCAAGCAAAATAAAAGTGAACGTCTTTACAGAAAACTTTCTAATAGAGAAATTGAAGTTCTTCGTTACCTGAGTGATGGAAAGAAGAACAACGAAATTTCTAAAGTTTTGGGCTTGAACGAGAAAACTATTTCTACCTACAAATTGCGTTTATTACAAAAATTAAATGTAACTAATTTAGTTGATTTGGTTAATAAAGCAAAAACATTAGATATTGTATAGCCGTAGTTTAAGCTTTTAAAAAAATTCCAAATTCTAGTTTACATAAATTAGAATTTGGAATTTTTTGTTGATTTCTAATTATGCCGAGAAATTACTCTTCCAAGTTTTTTGGAAAACATGTTGGTAAGCTCATTGTAATCTCTAACTCCAGATAAAACTTCGCTATTATCTACTTCTATTTCATTCGAAAGTGAAGATTGTAGTTCTTTAATAATTTTACTAACTAACAACCATCTTAAAGATAAAATGGTTTCAGAAACATATTGGCTAATTGTTTTGTCTTTAGCTTTTACAAATATGTTTTTCGCTTCCCAATTGTCTAAAGAATATCGCTCATCATTCATTAAAATAGAAGTAACTTCTTGTGATGATTCTGGTGTTAATTGGGATAAATATTTTTCGATTTCAAAAGTTTCACTAAGATTAAAATAATTTATCAACTCATTATAAATTCCTTTAAATAAAGGATTTGCAAGTTCGGTTTCGTCTTCTTGTAAACTCAAAAAAATACGTTGATATACTTTGTATTTCTTCATGAGTTTTTCTTCTATCATTTCGCCTTTTTCATTGGTTTTTAGCAAAATGTCTTCGAATTCTTCTTCAACATTTCCGTAAATAAGTAGAATTTCTATGATTTTATGTTCGAGTTCATATTGAATATCTATAGTTGGAGCAACTATTGGATTTTCGTTTTTATGAACTTCAAAAGCAGTTTGCGCAGAAGTTTCGTTATTCTTTAGTTTTTTTCCTAATTCGTTTATATCTTTTTTTACAAGCTGCGCCAATGTATTAAAAAGAACTTCTTCAGAAATATCCATAATTCTGGACGTTTCTTTTATGTAAACTTCACGTTTTATTCTATCTGGAATTTTAGAAATACTGGCAACCATATCTCTAATTAAATCGGCTTTTTTTATTGGATCATTCTTGGCATCTTTCATTAAAAGTGATGCTTTAAACTGAATAAAATCCATTGCATTTTCATCTAAGTAAGCAATTAAATCTTGCAAAGGTGTTTTCTTGGCAAAACTATCTGGATCTTCACCATCTGGAAAAGTACAAACCTTAACGTTCATTCCTTCTTCTAGAATTAAATCTATTCCACGTATTGAAGCTCGAAGTCCTGCAGCATCACCATCAAAGAGTACAGTTACGTTTTTTGTTAATCTGTTTATTAATCGAATTTGTTCTGATGTCAAAGCAGTTCCAGACGAAGAAACTACGTTTTCGATTCCAGCTTGATGCATTTGAATTACATCGGTATAACCTTCAACCAAAAAACAATTGTCTAATTTGGCAATGGCTTGTTTGGCATGAAAAATTCCATACAGCACTTTACTTTTATGGTATAAATCACTTTCTGGCGAATTTAAATATTTGGCTGCTTTTTTATCTTGAGTTAAAATTCTACCTCCAAACCCCAAAACTCTACCTGACATTGATTGAATTGGAAACATAACCCGACCTTTAAACCTATCAAACTGCTTGTCTTCACCAACAATGGTTAATCCTGTTTTTTCTAGAAATTCTAATTTATATCCTTTCCCTAAAGCTTCTTTAGTTAAGGCATCCCATGTTGTAGGTGAATATCCTAAACTAAATTTCTTTATAGTTTCGTTAGTAAAACCGCGTTCTTTGAAGTAAGTTAATGCAATTGCTTTTCCTTCTTCAGAGTTTACTAGCATGTCTTGAAAATAGTTACTTGCAAATTCGGAAACAAGAAACAAACTTTCTCTTTCGCTTGCAATTTCTTTTTCTTCATTAGACAACTCGGTTTCTTCAATTTCAATATTGTATTTTTTGGCTAAAAATCTAATTGCTTCTGGGTAAGTAAACTGCGAATGTTCCATTATAAAAGCAACAGCGTTTCCTCCTTTTCCTGATGAAAAATCTTTCCAAATTCCTTTGGCAGGCGAAACCATAAACGATGGTGAACGTTCATCTGAAAACGGACTCAATCCTTTGAAATTGCTGCCTGCGCGTTTTAATTGAACAAAGTCGCCAATGACTTCTTCAACTCGAGCAGCTTCGTAAACTTTGTCTATGGTTTCTTTGGTTATCAAAAATTTTAGTTTAAAATTATTTAAAGTTTAAGGGTTTAAAGTTACCTATTTTTAAATAAAAAAACCTACAAGGTTAAAGAAAAACCTTGTAGGTTGAATTTAACTAAACTAACAAATTTTAATTAAAATCGAATCTTACTCCCAAAGAAACATTGTTTTGTTTTACAACATTGTTTTCGAACATTGGATTTAAATCATATTTTATATACAAACTGGTTTCTTGAAAACCCAAATATGCACTAACACCATAAATAAAATTAGAAACATTAAAATCACCTTTAGCTTTTAGTGTAAAATTTTGATCGTCATCTTCAAATTTTTGAAATTGTTTAGATTTTACGCGCAATCCTGCATAACCACCAAAACCTAAACGAACACTTTGATGTGATTTAAATATTTGTTTATCGTCTATCATTTTTGTTTTAGAAAAATCAAATTCTATATGCAGTGGCACTACTAAATAAACATTTCTAAAACGTGAATCTTTTAAATTTAAAGTGCTAGTTTGTAAAACGGTTTGATCGCCAGTTTTAACAAAAACTCTATTGTCTGTTGGACGTAAATTGTTATACATTAATGACAAACCATATTTTAAATGCAAAAGATTATTTTTTTCTAGTATTCTTGTATTAAAAGTTGTTCCCCATTCGTAAAAATGTGATCCTAAATATTTAAAGTCCGATTTAGTTGCATTTCCATCAGTTACTAAATTATTTAATCCTGTTGCAAAAACAAATTGCGAAGTGGTTCTTTTTTCAGAAACATTTGCCATTGAATCTTTATATTTTTGATATTTTTCTTTATTTTCTCCTGTAGATTTAGAAAAAACAAAAATTTGATTTGGTTTATAACTTTCTTCAAGTTTTCCGTCAACTTTTTCTTGAACTAAATTTCTTAATTCGTCTTGTAATGCTGCAACTCTATTTTCAATATTAGTTGCTCTAGTTTTAGCCAATTGTTGTTTGGTACTATCAGCTTGTTGGACAGTGATTTCTCCTTTATCAAGTTGAACATTAACTTCTTCGACTTCTTTTTTTAATGCTTCTTTCTCGTTTTTAGTAATGGCTTCAATTTTATTTGCAATGGCTTTTGCTCTTGCTTCAAAGGTCGTTTCTTGTGCTATCATTTTGCTTGCAAAAATGCATAGAATTAGTGCTAAGTAAATTGTTAAATTTCTCATGGTGTTTTATTTTAAATGATTAATGATTGTTATTCTTGATTTCTTGTAGCCAATGCTACTTTTACTTCTCGGTAATTTTTGTTGATTTTTTTGATTACTTTTTCTCTAAAAGTTTGATTTAATTCTCCGTCGACTTGAGATAGCAAACTATTTGGATTTACAGTAATTGATGGTTTTTTTACTGTTTTATTTGTTCTATCAACTGCTGATAATAAATCATCAACATTAACAACAACTGGCTTTAAAATGATAATTTTTTCTTGGTTTGTAATTTTTGGAATATTTTTCTGAGCGATTATTTCAGTAGCTTGAAATTCTATTTCTTTTTCATAATTAATGATTGGATTAACTATTGTTTTTTGATTGATGATTAATTGATTGGTTTTTTCAGTTTGATGTTTTTGGCTTGTAGATTGAACTAATTGTTGTTTCTCTTGAATTGTTCCTATATTATTATTAACCTTTTCTTCAATTGGATGCGTTTTATTAAATACAGAATCTTTTAAAATTTCTTTGGTTACAATTGTATCATCTGTTGAAATACTTGTTTTTTCTTGATTTAAGAAAAACAAACCAAGTGATATAAATACCAAAATGCTTGCAGCAATTCCAATAAATTGAAATGACAGAAAAGAAAAACGTTTTGTTTTTTTTTCTTCGGCAACAGATAACATTGCATCTAATCTATCCCAAGCCATTTCGGTTGGTTTTATTTCGCGAGAATTTAATTTCTCTTTTATTTGATGTTCTAATTTATTGAGTGCCATTTGTGTAATTTTTTAACTTGTTTACTTGTTCTTGCAACATTTTTCGAGCATGAGATAATTGTGATTTAGATGTTCCTTCATTAATTCCTAACATCGTTGCAATTTCTTGATGCTTAAATCCTTCTATACAATATAAATTGAAAACCATTTTATATCCATCAGGTAAATTATCTATTAAAAACTGAATATCATCAACAGAAAACTGACTTTCTATATCATTATATCGTTCTTCAAAATAATCTTCATCTTCGATAAACTTAACTTTTTTTTGAACTCTAATATATGAAATGCACTCGTTTATCATGATTCTTCTAATCCAACCTTCGAAACTGCCTTTGTTTTCAAAATTCTTTAAATTGGTAAACACTTTCATAAATGCAGTAATCATAAGGTCTTCGGCTTGGTGCAAATCTTTTATGTACTGTCTGCAAACACTCAACATTTTAGGTGAAAATTTAGAATAAATCTTTTGTTGTGCATGACGATTATTCTCGACAGCCAGTTCGATTATTTCTTTTTCTTCTTGATGTAAGTTGATTACTTTCATAGTTCAATGGCAATATCAATTGCAAAAATCAATTTCAATTTCAAAAATCAATCAAAATAACAATGTCTAAAATAAAATAAATTTCAATTCTTATTTTGATTGATTTTTGAAATTGCAATTGAATCAGTCTTCTATTAACATAGACGAGATTGGTTGTAAAATGGTTGCATCAAATGTAATTTTATTTAAAAAAAAATAATTTTAAAATTGTAAATATTAATAAAATCAATACTTTAATGATAAAAAATCAATTACTATTATATTTTGATTTTTTAAGTTGATATTGATATTGAAACTATTTCTTCCTTTCAATAACGTAGTTTACCATCAATATCAAACTATCTTTATAAGTAGAATTTGGAAAATTTTGAATTAAGGTTAATGCTTCTTGCTGAAACTGAATCATTTTATTTTCGGCAAACGAAAGTCCGTTTTTGTCTTTAACAAATTGAATAACTTCTTTGACACGTTTTTTGTCTTTGTTGTGATTTTTGATTGAATTGATGCACCAACTTTTTTCTTTGGTTGAACAATTATTTAATGCATAAATTAATGGAAGTGTCATTTTTTGTTCTTTGATGTCAATTCCTGTTGGTTTACCAATTTCTTCATCTGTATAATCAAATAAGTCATCTTTTATTTGAAAAGACATTCCAATTAATTCACCAAATTTTCGCATTGTTTCAACTTTGACTTCATCATTAGAGACTGATTTTGCTCCAAGTGCACAACAGGCAGCAATTAAAGTAGCAGTTTTTTGACGTATAATTTCATAATAAATATCCTCAGTAATGTCTAGTCTTCTTGCTTTTTCTATTTGCAGCAATTCGCCTTCACTCATTTCTCTAACAGCGACTGAAATAATTTTTAGCAGATCAAAATCTTCATGATCTATTGAAAGTAATAAACCTTTAGACAATAAATAATCGCCAACAAGAACCGCAATTTTGTTTTTCCAGAGTGCATTTATTGAGAAAAAACCTCTTCTTCTATTACTGTCATCAACAACATCATCATGCACTAAAGTTGCAGTATGTATCAGTTCAATAACACAAGCGCCACGATAGGTTCTTTCGTCTACTTGACCATCTGAAAGCATTTTGGCGGTAAGAAAAACAAACATTGGTCGCATTTGTTTTCCTTTTCTATTGACAATATAATACGTGATTCTGTTGAGTAACGC
>JAYTPS010000266.1:0-4999 GCA_043747155.1 Flavobacterium sp.
GAAATTAATACAATAGGCGAGAAGTGGAGCGAATTTCAAATTCAAAAGTTTAATAATAATTCAAGACCATTTTATGTTTTATTGAATCCAAATAACGAAGAAAAGTTAAATATTCCTGTGCCATATACTCCAAATATTGATGAATATGAAACTTGGCTAAATAGTGGTATTTCTTTGTATAAATAAAAAAATCATTAAAACTAAAAGTGTTTTATTAACGTATATATTAATTAAACAATAAATAATTATGAAAAATTTATTTTTAATTCTCCTCTTATCTTGCTTTATAATTTCTTGTGAAAAAGAAGGCGAGCTAACAAAAACATCAACTGAAAATGTTATTTCTTCGTCAGCGGTTTTAAAATATACAGGAATATTCAATCCTACATCAGGGATAAATGTAAATGGCTATGCCAAAATTTATTTGGAAGGATCAACTTACAAACTAAAATTAGAAAACTTTAATATTACTGACGGTCCAGATTTGAAAGTTTATTTATCTAAAGCTGATACACCAAACGATTTTGTAAATGTTGGCAATTTTATTCCATCAGGAAATTTAACTTATTCAATTCCTAGCCAAGTAAATTTTCAAGATTATAAGTATGTTTTAATTCATTGCCAACAATACAATCATTTGTTTGCAATTGCAATGTTAAACGCTAATTAACAATGAAATATAGTTTCAAAATTTTAATAATATTTTTTCTTTTTGCATATTCAATAAGTTTTGCTCAAGGATGCAGTGATGCAGGATTTTGTTCTGTAAACAACAATGATAATTCAGTAAAAACTACTAAAAATAGTATTGAAACTGGTTTTGTTTTTGCTGCGGCTGAAGAGGATGTAACCGTGTTTTCCCAATATGTAACCTACAGTAGAGATTTTAATTCAAAATTTTCAGTGAGTTTTAAAGTAACTTCAGCAATTGCTAACGGAAGTTTTGGCACTAGAGGAAACATTGGCGATGCATTTATTACAGGAAATTATAAATTTAAATCTAAACATGAGGACAGAAGATGGTCGTTACTTTTTGGTATGAAAGCACCATTGACTAGTTCAAATAATAAAATTAATGAATTTCCAATTCCGTTAGTTTATCAATCTAGTTTAGGAACTTTTGATGTAATTTTAGGTAAAAATTATAATTTTATAAAATGGGATTTTAATGCTGCAGTTCAAATTCCAGTAATAAACATCAATAAAAATTCATTTATAAAAGAGTTTTCTGGCACTAATTTATTTGAAACAACAAATTTATTTGAACGAAAATCTGATGGACTTTTAAGAGCAACATATTCTCATAAAACTAAAAATGGAAAGTTTATTTTTAAACCAAATGTACTTTTTCTATATCATTTTGGAGAAGATACATTTGAAGATAATTTTGGAGATAGAAAAAGTATTGCTGGATCATCAGGAATTACAATTAATGGAAATTTAATAGCTGCTTATAAATTAAATTCTAGCAGTAGTTTAGAAACTTCACTTGCAACTCCATTTATCGTTAGAGAAGAACGTCCAGATGGTTTAACTCGAAAATTTACAGCTGGACTTTCTTATAAATATAACTTTTAATCCGAAGATTCTAAGGCAAAAATTTCTTCTACACTAACTTCAAAATATCGAGCTAGTTTTAATGTTAAAACTGTTGAAGGAACATATTTTCCTTTTTCCATTGCATTTATTGTTTGACGACTAACTTCAATTTTTTTAGATAATTCTTCTTGCGAAATATTTATTATTGCACGCAAAACTTTTAAATTATTAGTCATGACTTATTGATTTATTTAATTTGTATAACATGAAATGAAATCGAATAATAAAAAAAATTATCAATGTAAACATATTATAAAATAAAACATTTAAATAGGGCATTCCATATAGAAATATAGTAAAGAAAACTATTAATATGTAGTTTAAATATGTAGACCAAACTAAACTTTCATATCTAATTTTTGTAATATATTCGTCTTCGTTTTTAAGTTTAGAAAAACAAATTAAAATACCACCAATAATTAAAGCTATTGTTATTATTTCATCTGAAATACTATTTTCAATTAACTTAAAGTAACCTGGAATTTCTCCTATTGATTCTTCATACAAAGCAAATACTTTTACTTTTAAAAAATCATCTAAATTTACTTTAGCAATAATTGAATAAAATTCAATTAACAAACAAGGAATAAATATTATCCAACCTATTTTTTTAAAAGAATTTGGAAATAAAAAATGTGTTTTCATAATTAAAGGTTTAAAATTTAATTCAAATGTAAAGTTTATTTTACATATAGACAAATAAAATTTACAAAAAGATTGCTTTATTTTACTTTTTTAAAATTTTATAATATTTTAGTGGTTTTGTTTTTGAAAATATTATATATATTTGCATCTGTATAAGCCATTTAATTAAAAATATAAGCCATGTTAGTAAAAGTATTTGGAAGCGCCGTTTTTGGCGTAGAAGCAACTTCTATCACTGTAGAAGTAAATATTGATAAAGGTGTTGGTTACCATCTTGTAGGTTTGCCAGACAATGCCATTAAAGAAAGCAGTTATCGAATTGCTGCTGCACTTAAAAATAACGGATATCAACTTCCGGGAAAAAAAATTACTATAAATTTAGCTCCAGCCGATTTAAGAAAAGAAGGTTCTGCCTACGATTTAACTCTAGCCATTGGAATACTTGTAGCATCTGGACAAATAAAAGCTGATGAAGTTGATAAATATGTAATTATGGGCGAATTATCACTTGATGGTGGTTTGCAACCTATAAAAGGTGCATTATCAATTGCAATAAAAGCACGAGAAGAAGGATTTAAAGGGTTTTTTCTTCCAAAACAGAATGTAAAAGAAGCTGCAGTTGTTGACGGATTAAATGTTTATGGAATTGAAAATGTTACTGAGGTTATAGACTTTTTTGAAGGAAAAGCAACTTTAGAACCAACAATAATTGATACTCGAGAAGAATTTTATAAAGAATTGAATTTTCCAGAATTTGATTTTTCTGATGTAAAAGGACAGGAAAGTATTAAAAGATGTATGGAAATTGCTGCCGCTGGTGGACATAATATTATTTTAATTGGTCCGCCAGGTTCTGGAAAGACAATGCTTGCCAAACGATTGCCAAGTATTTTACCACCAATGACACTAAAAGAAGCATTGGAAACTACAAAAATACATTCGGTTGCCGGAAAAATTAAAGATGCTGGTTTGATGAGTCAACGACCTTTTAGATCTCCTCATCATACTGCTTCATCTGTTTCATTGGTTGGTGGTGGAAGTTATCCGCAACCAGGAGAAATATCGTTATCTCATAATGGTGTTTTATTTCTAGATGAATTGCCTGAGTTTAAACGTGAAGTTCTCGAAGTAATGCGACAACCGCTTGAAGACAGAGAAGTTACTATTTCTAGAGCCAAATTTACAATTACATATCCATCATCGTTTATGTTGGTTGCAAGTATGAATCCAAGTCCGAGTGGTTTTTTTAATGATCCCGATTCACCTCAAAGTTCATCACCACAAGAAATGCAACGTTATTTAAGTAAAATTTCGGGACCACTTTTAGATAGAATTGATATTCATATAGAAGTTACACCAGTACCATTTGACAAACTTACTGAAACACGAAAAGCTGAAAGTAGTTTAGAAATTAGAAAACGTGTAACTGCAGCTAGAGAAATTCAAACTAAAAGATTTGAAACTTTTGACAATATTCATTATAACGCACAAATGAGTTCTAAACAAATTAGAGAATATTGTGAACTAGATGAAGCATCACTACAATTGTTGAAAACTGCAATGGAAAAATTAAATCTTTCAGCAAGAGCATTTGACAGAATATTAAAAGTTGCACGAACCATTGCTGACCTTGAAGCTGCAGAGATTGTAGTTGCTAATCATATTGCTGAGGCAATTCAATACAGAAGTTTGGATAGAGATGGTTGGCTGGGATAATTAAAAAAAGATTGACTTTTAGGTAGCCAATCTTTTTAAAATTATATTAAAAAATAATATCTAATTCAGCAAAGCCGAAAAAGTATCATCTTGATTAATGTTACCTGTTTGGTATCCTTTTTTAAACCAATAAATTCGTTGTTCAGATGTTCCATGAGTAAAAGTATCAGGTTGAACATGACCTTGCATTTTACTTTGAATTGCATCGTCGCCAACTGCATGTGCAGCACTTAAAGCTTCATCTATATCGCCTTCGTCTAAATATTGTTTATTGTAATGTGCCCAAACTCCAGCATAAAAATCGGCTTGAAGTTCTAAACAAACTGATAATTTATTAGCTTCGGCTTGGTTTTTTCCTTCTTGTAGTTGTCTTACTTTTCCAGAAGTACCTGTAATGGTTTGAATATGATGACCAACTTCGTGAGCAATTACATAAGCAATTGCAAAATCGCCACCTTTGGCACCAAAACGAGTTTTTAATTCTTCAAAAAAACGTAAATCCATATATACTTTTTTGTCACCAGGACAATAAAACGGACCAGAAGCAGCAGTTGCACTTCCGCAAGCAGTTTCTACAGCATCAGAAAACAGAACCATTTTTGGTTGTTCATAATTTAAATTATTTTCTTGAAATATTTGACCATATGTATCTTCGGTATAAGCAAAAACAGTTTTTGCAAAATCGCCAATTTCTACTTCTTGAGCTGTTAATTCTCTTTGTTCACCAGATTGTTCAGTTTGTTGACCTTGATTCATTTGTTCTAACATCGGTGTTAACATTCTAGCATTTTCACCTCCAAAAAGGTTTAACAATAAAATTATTATACCAATGGCACCACCACCAATTACTGCTTTTCCACCACCAGACATTCCGCGTCTATCTTCAACATTGTCACTTTGACGATTACCTCTCCATTTCATAATTTCATAATTTTAAAGAACAAATATAATTTTTTTTCTTAATGTTTTATCCATTTTGCAATTTTCGATTCTAATATTTCTTTAATAATTGGTTTCGATGCATAATCATTCATTCCAG
>JAYTPS010000267.1:0-2825 GCA_043747155.1 Flavobacterium sp.
ATTTTCTTAACATTACTATCTGCTTGCAGGCCAGAACGAGAAACGTTTAAAGGAATATCTGGTGAATCGATTACACCTTTTAACATTCCTAAAAATTCAGGCACAATTCCTTCAACATTATCTGTTACAAAAACTTGATTTTGATACATTTGAATTTTGTCCTTTTGCATTTGCATGTCGTTAGACATTTTAGGAAAATATAAAATTCCAGTCAAGTTAAACGGATAATCAACATTTAAATGAATATTGAAAAGTGGTTCTTCAAATTGCATTGGATACAATTCGTGATAGAATTTTTTATAATCCTCATCAGTCAAATCTACAGGTTGTTTTGTCCATGCTGGATTTGGATTGTTGATAATGTTATCTACTTCGATTTCTTGAGCAACATAATCATCTGCAGCATCTTCTGGCCTATCTAATGCTTCTTTTTTAGTTCCAAACTTAATTGGAATTGGCATAAATTTATTATACTTTGTAAGTAATTCTTTAATTTTAAATTCTTCTAAAAACTCTAATGAATCTTCGGCTATGTGAAGAATAATTTCACTTCCTCTAATGGTTTTATCAGATGGTTCAAGAGTAAATTCCGGACTTCCATCACACGTCCAATGTGCAGCTGGTTCATCTTTGTAAGATTTTGTAATAATCTCAACTTTTTCGGCAACCATAAAAGCTGAGTAAAATCCTAAACCAAAGTGACCAATAATTCCTGAATCTTTGGCAGAATCTTTATATTTTTCTAAAAATTCTTCTGCACCAGAAAAGGCAACTTGGTTGATGTATTTTTCAACTTCATCACTTGTCATTCCAAGTCCTTGGTCAATAATATGAAGTTTTTTACCTTCTTTATCAATTTTAACTTCAATAATTGGATTACCATACTCTACTTTAGCTTCGCCAATACTGGTTAAATGTTTTAGTTTTAATGTTGCGTCTGTTGCATTTGAAACTAATTCACGAAGAAATATTTCGTGATCATTATAAAGAAATTTTTTTATTAATGGGAAAATGTTTTCTACTGAAACATTAATTTTTCCTGTTGACATATTTTTGAACTTTTAGGCCTGTTTTTTTTACAGGTAGATTAAACAATTTATAAAAACTCTATTTCAAATTCAATACCAAAACTTTTTATATGACAAATTGACGTAGTGGGATTTCTACAATTATTTTTTGCAATTATATAAATGTCGAATATAAAACCATTGTATATTTGTAAGATGAAGATTTGATAATTTATTTATGGTGTTTTAACCCATATTTTCAATTAATTATTTGGGTTATTAAACCTAGATATATAATTTATAATTATTTAATTTTGTAACTAATTAACTTAAACAATAAAAAAATGAAAAAAACACTTTTACTATTATTAATTGCCACATTTATTTTTGGTTGTAAGTCAAAATCGGCTACTAACACTAAATTGAATAATAAGGCAGAAGTTGCACTTAAAGGAAATTGGACAATTTCATCAGTAACTTATCCAGGTTCAGATTATATTAAAGTAACTTCATTTGACATTGCAGATTCTAAATGCTTAGTTGGTAGTAAATGGAAATTTATTTCTAACAACAATAAAGGAGATATGTCATTAAATAATTCTGGTTGTGCAGCATTTAGTTCTCCAATAACTTGGTTTATTAATAAAGAAGGACAATATGTTATGAAAATAATCAATGAAACAAAATCTAAAAAAGTTTTAGAAGGTTATGTTTTAAAATTAGCAAATGTTTCAGACAGTTCGTTTCAATTGGTTGATAATGCTAATGTTGGAGGAAAAAATATTGAGGTTGTTTATCAATTTTCTAGAAATTAATTTTAAATAAATTTACAAATGAAAAAATATACATTATATAGTTTAGTTGCAGTTTTAAGTTTTTCAATTATTTTTAGTAGTTGTAATTCAGTAAAAAACACTAATAAAACCCAACGTGGTGCAGCAATTGGTGCTGTAGCTGGCGGAGTTCTTGGAGCAGTTTTAGGAAATAATCTAGGAAAAGGTGGAAATGGCGCTCTTGGTGCTGTTCTTGGAGGTGTTATTGGTGGAGTTGCTGGTGGAGTTATTGGTAATAAAATGGATAAACAAGCTCGCGAAATTCAAACTGCTTTGCCTGGTGCAAAAGTGGAAAGAGTAGGAGAAGGAATTAAATTAGTTCTTGGTGAAAACGCAGTACGATTTGACACAAGTAAATCAACTTTAACTACTGCCGCTAAAACAAATTTAGATAAATTAATTCCAGTTTTTAAAAGCTATGAAGACACTAATTTAGTTATTTATGGATATACAGATAGTTCAGGAAAAGTAGAATACAATCAAACTTTGTCTGAAAACAGAGCAGCATCTGTAAAATCTTATTTAGCATCTAAAGGTTTAACCACTACTAGAATTACTACAACAGGAATGGGAATTGCCGATCCTATTGCAAGTAATGAAACTGCCGAAGGAAAATCTCAAAATAGAAGAGTAGAATTTGCAATTACTGCCAATGAAAAAATGGTTGAAGATGCTAAAAAAGAAGCTGGAAGATAATATTTATTTTTAAATAACATTTCAAAGCGTTCACTTAGGTGAGCGTTTTTTTTATTTTCAAATATTTTGAACGATTTTTAACAAAACATTCTGTTTAGTTTAAATCCTTAATAATGTAACAATTAATAACTTTACAAAAACATTTTATTTTATGGAAACAACTAAGAAAACAAGTAGTAAAAAGAAAATTATTGACGATATGGTGGATATGGCCTTTAGCCCAAGCGAACACACGTACAAAATTTGAATTTAATAAAATAATAACGGTTGGTTGACATAAAAATAAGCG
>JAYTPS010000268.1:0-2594 GCA_043747155.1 Flavobacterium sp.
CGTTCATAAAGAAATTAAATAATTAGAGATTTTTATTTTTGTAAAATTTTAAATATTTTTATTATTTTACTTAAGTTTAAATTTAAATACTCATTTGAATCATGGCAAAAAAGA
This sequence comes from Flavobacterium sp., assembly GCA_043747155.1. Lineage (GTDB taxonomy): Bacteria > Bacteroidota > Bacteroidia > Flavobacteriales > Flavobacteriaceae > Flavobacterium. The sequence goes on from JAYTPS010000268.1 coordinate 115, forward strand.
CCGTTGCAACATTACAAACATCTTCTAAAAGATTGACCAAAGCAATAAGAATGGTTAAATCTCCTAAAACAGGTGCATACACTTTCGTTGAAAGCATTATGACTCCAGAAGAAGTGGATGGTTTCTTAAAAAAGAAATAATTCCTAAATTGATATATATCAAAGCTACTTTCTTATGGAAGTAGCTTTTTTATTTTTATCTTTGTCACAAGTTACTATTTAAATTTATAGTAATTTTAAAGTATAAATAAATAACCATAAAATACAATTATGAGTTTTTTTAAAAGAATATTTTCATCAGAAAAAAAAGAAAGTTTAGATAAAGCTGTAGAAAAATCTAAAACCACTTTTTTTTCTAAACTTACTAAAGCAGTTGCAGGAAAATCTAAAGTTGATGAAGAGGTTTTAGATAATCTTGAAGAAATTTTAGTTTCGTCTGATGTTGGTGTCAACACTACTTTAAAAATCATTAAACGAATTGAAGAACGTGTTTCTAATGATAAATATCTTGGAACAGATGAACTTAACCAAATTCTTCGAGATGAAATTGCAGGATTACTTTCTGAAACTAAATCTGGAGAAGAAACAGAGTTTAAAATTCCTGCCAACAAAAAACCTTATGTAGTTATGGTAGTTGGAGTAAATGGAGTTGGAAAAACTACAACTATTGGTAAACTTGCTTATCAATTAAAAAAATCAGGATATTCAGTTGTGCTTGGTGCTGCAGACACTTTTAGAGCTGCTGCAATAGATCAATTACAAATTTGGGCAGATCGAGTTGGAGTTCCAATTGTGAAACAACAAATGGGAAGTGATCCAGCATCAGTGGCATTCGATACCTTGCAAAGTGCAGTTTCTCAAAACGCCGATGTAGTTATTATTGATACAGCAGGAAGATTGCACAACAAAGTTAATTTAATGAACGAATTAACCAAAGTAAAAAGAGTGATGCAAAAAGTTATTGATGACGCACCACATGATGTAATGTTAGTACTTGATGGTTCTACAGGTCAAAACGCCTTTGAACAAGCCACACAATTTACAGCTGCTACCGAAGTAACTTGTTTAGCGGTTACAAAACTTGATGGCACAGCCAAAGGTGGTGTAGTTATTGGTATTTCAGATCAATTTCAAATTCCTGTAAAGTATATTGGAGTAGGTGAAGGAATTGAAGATTTACAGGTTTTTAATAAATTTGAATTTGTTGATTCGTTTTTTAAGTAGACCGTATAAAAAAAACTACTCATACAAAGCACTAATTTTTTGCCATAATATTTCATCAAAATCTGATAAAGCCAAACTCTCACTATCTGCAGCTTCACCCATTCTAATTACCACCATTTTTTTGCTTGGAACAACATATATTTTTTGGTCATCTTTACCCAAAGCACTAAACATATCATTTGGAGCAGTAGAAACTAAACTACCACTAAATTGTAATTGTGTTTGTGGTAAATGATAAGATGATTTTCCATTCAACCACCATAAATATCCATAAGATTGATTAATTGATTGTGAAGTAGTCGATGCTTCATTAATAAAATTTTGATTTATTATTTGTGTTGCATTCCAATTCCCTTTATTTAAAGCTAACAATCCAAATCTTGCCATACTTCTAGCATTGCTGTAATATAATTTTAAGCCAAAATTGACTCCAGTTCCAGCATACCAAAATCCAGTGTTGCTCATTCCAATTTTATCTCTAAGTTTGGTATTGAAATAGGAATTATAAGTTGCACCTGTAGCATTTTCAATAACATCTTGTAATTTTACATACACATTATGGTATGCCCAACGTGAACCAGAATCTGTAAGATATTCTAAATTAGCTGGTGTTACATCATTTCCATTTGCATCATTTAATCCAGAATTCATTGATAATAGATTTTTACAAGTAATTAAATTTTCTTTTGCCAATGGTGCACTCGTCCAACCGGTTCCTATATAAGTTGATACTTTATTGTTAATATTTATAAATCCTTCTTCTTGTGCAATTCCAGTCATTGTAGATGTTAAAGTTTTTCCAGCACTATTCCATTGCCACAACATAGTGGCATTATGTCCGTTAAAATAATTCTCCAACACAACTCTACCATTTACTAAAATTATAAATGATTTAGAATGTTTTAATTCTAGATAATCTAAAAGTGGTTGAACAGCACTTTGATTCCATTCTAAACTAGAAATTGATTTAGTTTCCCATGTTGTACTTGCATCATTTGGAGGAAAGTACATTGGCTCTTCTAATACAATTGGATTGTCAACTGCTTTATCGGGACTACAACTTATAAAAGATAATGATAAAACTAATAAATAAAAATAATATTTCATGCAAGTTGATTTTTTAAATAGGACTATGTAAATTTAAAAAGGTTTAATCAAAAATACTTTTTTATTCTTTAAAATAATTTGTAATTTTAAATTTTATTATAAATATGAAAAAATCAATAGTGTTTTTATTCTTTAGTTTAGTTTTAACTT
>JAYTPS010000269.1:0-7775 GCA_043747155.1 Flavobacterium sp.
TTACTTCTTTGGGCTATGGAACAATTTAAAAAATAATATCTATTTTAAAATTTCTTTTAGAACCTCACATTGAGAAGCATTAGGAAAAGCAACTTTAATTTTTTGTGCAATTGTAGGTGCAATTTGTGTTATGTATTTTTTTTCACTTGTTTCGCCTTTAGATATTTTCCAACCATAAAATAATAATGGAACATGAGTATCATAACTGTAAGCTGTTCCGTGAGAAGTTCCTGTTGCTCCATATTCTATAAATGCAGGTTTGTCAAGAACAACCAAATCGCCGTTTTGTGTTGCATCATAACCTTTTGCAATAAAATCTAAATACATATCACTTTTAGAATTTGCCAAAATTTCTTCTTCTGTATAAACTATTTTTACTTGTTCTTGTGTTAGTAAATAATCTTTAAAAGCTTGTTTTACTTTTATCAAATCCAATTGCTTGGATCTAATAATTTCTTTATTAAAAAATAAATTAAAATTTGAATAATCTAAAAGTAAATCAACACCATAAGTATCTATTGAAAATTTCTTCAATCCTTTTACAATATCTTTAGGTTCAACATTAGTAACATTATATTTGTTGTCTTTTAAAAATTTAGCATTTTCTGCTCCAGCATGATCTGCTGTTAAAAATAACAAGTAGTTATTTTTACCAACAGTTTTATCTAGGTAAGCTAAAAACGTTGCAATGGTTTGGTCTAAACGCAAATAAGTATCTTGTAATTCCATTGAACGTGGTCCAAGAATGTGACCAACATAATCTGTAGAAGAAAAACTTACAGTTAAAAAATCGGTAATTTCATCTTTTCCAAGTTGTTCTTTTTCAATAGCTTTCATAGCAAATTCTGCTAATAAATCATTTCCAAATGGAGTTGAACGAATAATTCCTGCATCATTTTTATCAAACATTTCTTTTAAATTGTAAGGAAAAATAGGTTTTGCTCCGTACAATTTTCCTTCGTATACATTATTATTAATCAAGCTTTCATCATATATTGATAATGGTTTAAATAAATCCCAACCTTTATTTATGTATTTTAAATAATGTTTTTCATTGTTGAATTCTGTAACCCAATTTGGTAAAATTTCTCCATAAAAAGTACTAGAAATAAAAGATCCAGTTTTGCTGTACCAAAATGCCCAATTGGCAAAATGTCCTGCCGGAAGAATTGCGCCTCTATCTTTTAAACTCATTCCAATTACTTTTCCTTTAAAGTTAGTTGCCAATCTTAACTCATCACTAATTGTTGTGCTTAGCAAATTTTTGGGAGACATTTCTCCTTCAATTTTTGTTCCATCACCAATAGTTTTTACAGAAGCATCTTCAGTACAATAAATATCTTTACCCAATTTTCTGCTAAACCATTCATTGCCAACAATACCGTTTACAGATGGAGTTGTTCCTGTATAAATTGCAGCATGACCTGGTGCAGTATATGTTGGTAAGTAATTGTAATGCATATTGTGAAAAGTATAACCATTTTTCATTAATCGCTTAAAACCATTAGCAGAAAAATCATCATTAAATCGATACAAATAGTCCATCTTCATTTGGTCTACAACAATTCCAACTACCAATTTAGGTCGTTGTTGTGCGTAACTTATTGATACTAATAAAAGAAACAAAAATATCTTTTTCATAAATAAATTTTAGATTGTAAAAATACAATTTCTATGAAGAATTTTATCATAATTGAAGTAAAGAAAAAGTTATCAGTAAAAAAAACTAACTAATTCTAATGTTAAAAAAGAAAACCAAAAGCTTCCTTTTGAGCTAATTCAAATTCAGAAATAATATTTTCAAAAATAGTTTCAACAGGCAAAATTTCGTGAATTAATCCAGCAATTTGTCCAATTTCAAGTTCTCCTTCTATTAAATCGCCTTCAAACATTCCTCTTTTTGCTCTTCTTTTTCCTAACAAATTTTCTAAATCTTCTTTAGTTGGACAATTAGAATACAATGCTTGAACATCGTTATAAAATTTATTTTTTATTAATCGTACAGGCGCTAATTCTTTTAAAGTCAATTGTGTATCGCCTTCATTAGTTTCAATAATTGTTTGCTTAAAATTTTCGTGAGAAGAACTTTCTATTGAAGCTGCAAATCTACTTCCCATTTGAACTCCATCTGCGCCAAGTATCATTGCAGCTAACATTCCACGACCAGTTGCAATTCCACCAGCAGCAATTAACGGAATAAAAATGTTTTCTCGAACCATTGGAATTAAAGTTAGTGTTGTAGTTTCTTCTCTGCCATTGTGTCCACCAGCTTCAAAACCTTCGGCAACTACTGCATCAACTCCAGCTTCTTGTGCTTTTAGAGCAAATTTTGAACTGCTTACAACGTGAACCACTGTAATTCCGTTTTGTTTTAAATGATTGGTCCAAATTTTAGGATTTCCTGCCGAAGTGAAAACAATTTTAACGCCTTCTTCTATAATTATTTGGATAATTTCTTCAATATTTGGATACAACATTGGAACATTAACACCAAATGGTTTATTTGTAGCTTTTTTACATTTTATAATATGTTCTCTCAAAACTTCTGGATACATTGAACCCGCACCAATTAAACCCAAACCTCCACAATTACTAACTGCACTTGCCAATTTATAACCACTGTTCCAAATCATTCCACCTTGAATAATTGGGTATTTTATGTTGAAGAGTTTTGTGATTTTATTCATGTTAAATATAAAAACTATAGAATGATCTAATTTTTAATAATTTTTCCACTTTTTAAAATTAAATTATATTCAATTTTGTAAAAATAAATTCCAGAATTTAAATCGTTTATTGAGATAGTCGAAAATGATTGAGATAATTCTTTTTGGAAAACTTTTTGACCCAAAGCATTATAAAATTTAATGTTAGCATTTTCTAATGATTTTGGTATTGAAATGTTTAAATTTCCATTAGTTGGATTTGGATATACTAAGAAATTAGAACTGTTAGTTTCCTCTAAGCTAAGTAATGCATTTGATAAAGCCAATTGAAAATCTGGAATTCCGTATCCAAACTGTGCATTAGGAGTTGCAAACATATCGGCAGATTGTTTAACATAATCTACAACTTGCTGATTAGTAAATGTTGGAACAGCTTGCCAAAAACTAGCAATCATTCCAGCCATTATTGGTCCAGAAAATGATGTTCCGCTTGCAGTTTGTGTTGCTCCAGAGGTATTTGCAACTATAGCTGCTTGACCTTGAGCCATAATATCTGGTTTTATTCTTCCGTCAAAACTTGGACCAATTGAGCTAAAAGCAGCATAAGTTTCATTAGATTGAACAGCACCAATTGCTAAAACATTAGTTGCTTCTGCTGGAACACCAACATGTGGTTCTGATGATGAACCGGCATTTCCTGCACTTGCAACAACAACCATTCCTTTACTAAAAGCAATATTGGCACCTTTAGATGCAAAGTTGGAATTTCCTGTCATGTCACTATAAGTATGACTGTAAGCAGTGTTATCGTATCCGAAATATCCTAATGAAGATGTAATTACATCAACTCCAACTCTGTCTGCTTCTTCGGCTGCTTGTACCCAAAAACTTTCTTCAACCGGATTTTCATCAATAACATCTTCTGTAACATATAAATAATACTGAGCATCTGGAGCTGTACCAACTAATTGTCCTTCAACAAATCCTCCCATGCAAGATAACACTAATGTTCCGTGATTGTGAAGAGAATATACATCGTTACTTTGGCTTACATAATTATAACCTCCTAAAATTAATCCATTGGTAAACAATCTTTCAAAAGGTTGTGTAGAATTTACATTAATAAATCCCGAATCTATAACTGCAATAATTTTTCCTGCTCCAGTAAAATTTTGTTCGTGCAATAAATGTCCGTTCAACATTTGAATTTGATTGGCAGAATTTCCGTAATTGAAGGTAACATTTACATCCAACTGTTTATTAATAGGATTGAAACTTGCTACTGATTTAGAATTTGAAATTTTACCACCAGAAGTATTCAATGCATCATTAGCAAAAGTAACATGGTTTACAAAAGATAAACTTGTTAAAGCATTAATATCTGTTATTGAGCCACGAATGTGAAGACAGTTTAACCATTTGGAATTAGCTTTAACGGTAATTCCTGAAGCTGCGGATATTTGTTCAATGTAGGGTTGATAAACTGGCACATCATTTTCTGATAAAGCAATTCCTTGAGCACTTCGTCTATCTAATGCACGTTGGGTTAACATGGTTAATGGTTCGTTTAAAAAAGTTGCTGCATTTGGTTTATCATTAAAATAAACCCAAGCATCTTCTTGTTGAGAAAAAACTAAAACAGGAAGTAGTACTAGCAAAAAATAAATGTTTTTTTTCATCACTGATAGAATTTGGATGTAACAAAATTACAAAAAAAACATTAGTAAATAAGGTTTATGAAATTACACCTGATCCTATTAATTCATCACCAATATTCCAAGCTACGAATTGACCTTGAGTTATTGCAGATTGAGGAGATTGAAATGATACATAAAGTCCTGAATTAAATTTATATAACGTAGCTATTTGTAATTCTTGACGGTAACGAATTCTAGCCATAACTTGCATTGATTGACCATCTAGGAGCTTTAAATCTTCTCTAATCCAATGAATTTCAGAAGGTTGAACTCTCAAAGCATTTTTAAACAATCCAGGATGATCATTACCCTGACCAGTATAAATAGAATTGGTATCAACATTTGTAGAAATAATAAAAAGTGCTTCTTTATTTCCGCCAACATTCAAACCTTTTCTTTGTCCAATTGTAAAATAATGTGCGCCTTGATGTTTACCAACAACGTTTCCCATTGATGGATTGTATTGAATTGATGTTGAATCGAAAATTAATTCATCTTCAAGAGAGTTGAAAGTTGGTTTTGGTTGATTATAAATTTTACTATCATAAGGAATTTCATAAATCAAACCTTCTTTTGGCTGTAATTGCTGTTGCAAAAATTCAGGCAAACGAACTTTACCAATAAAACATAATCCTTGAGAATCTTTTTTCTCTGCAGTAACTAAATTTAGTTGCATTGCAATTTCTCTAACTTCAGGTTTTGTTAACTCGCCAATTGGAAATAACGATTTTGCTAATTGCTCTTGCGATAATTGACAAAGAAAATAAGATTGATCTTTATTATCATCTTTTCCTGCAAGAAGTTGATAGGTTGTCTTGTTATCAATTTCAATTTTACTTTTTCTGCAATAATGACCAGTTGCAACATAGTCAGCGCCAAGCGAAAGAGCAATTTTCATAAAAACATCAAATTTTATTTCTCGATTACATAAAACATCTGGATTTGGAGTTCGTCCATTTTTATATTCGTTGAACATATAATCAACAATTTTTTCTTTGTATTGTTCACTTAAATCGACAGTTTGAAAAGGGATACCAAGTTTTTCGGCAACAAGAAGTGCATCGTTACTGTCTTCTAGCCATGGACATTCGTTAGAAATGGTTACTGAATCATCATGCCAATTCTTCATAAAAAGCCCAATTACTTCGTAACCTTGTTTTTTTAAAAGATACGCAGCAACACTAGAATCGACACCACCAGAAAGCCCAACAACAACTCGTTTCATTTTAAAACATATTATTTTAGAAAAGCAAATTTACGTTAAATAATAAAAAAAAGTACATGCTTTAAATTGTAAAAACATATACTTTGGTAAATTTAATTTATAGTAATTACTCTCTTGTAATTGGTTTCTTTACAAATTTTCTTTGATTTGGTTTACTCATATTTTGTTTAACAATTTTTCCGTTGTTATTGAATTCCCAAATCCCTTCTTTTTTACCATTTTTATAAATTCCTTTAGATACGACTATGTTTTCAGCATTTTTAAAAGTAGATACTCCTTCAAAAACATTATTTTTATAATTTATTTCTTCAAGTACAATTCCGTTTTCGGCAAATTTTTTATAAACTCCATCTTTATTTCCGTTTTTATATGATGCTTCCTCGGCAATAAGTTTACTTTTATAATATACTTTTCTAATACCATTTAGCTTTCCGTTACTATAAATTTCTGTAGTCATAATATCTGGAGAATCAAAGTGATAATACTTCCATTCGCCTTCATAAAGTTTTCCAATTAGTTTACCTTCGCTAACTTTAATGCCTTTTTGATTGTAAAATATGGTATAACAAGAGTTATCTTTAGCATTAAATTCTCTAGTAGCAATTACAGTCATAGTTTTAGTATCGTCAAAAAACTTAAATAAACCAATTTCCTTACCATGATTGAAAGTACCTTCATATCGCGGTCTATTAGATTCAGGATAAAAACCTTTCCAAATTCCATTTTTTAAACCTTTCTCATCAAGTTTATTAAATTCCTGCGCTTGTAATGAAAAAATTGTGATGATAATAAAAAGTAAATGTTTCATTTTTTTTTTAAAATTTTATAACTTGATTTGTTAGTTTTGGTTAATGCAAAAATAGTTCCAAAGTTTTTTGTAGTGCAAAATATTGAATTTATTTTGAATGAATTTTACTATTATTTGACTTTCAAGAGCAATTTCATTCATTTCATCGATTTTTTAGTGAGAATTTAAAAATTATTCTTTCTTTTGCATAAATCAAAAATATTATTTTTAATTTTAATATTTATTTAGAGTTATAAATAATTATAAACAATAAAACCAAATTACTAAAACAATAAAAAAGACAAATTATTATGAGAACAAACAGATTAAAATTTTTAAGTTTAATTGCATTTTTAGCGATTTTTACTTATTCGTGTAGTGATATTGATAAAACATTAAATTCTAACAACGATTCTGTTAGTGAAATAGCACAAACAAATCCGAATTTAACAATTTTTGCTGCAGCATTAGAAAGAGCAGATTTGGTAAATACGCTTGATAGCGATGGTACATATACTGTTTTTGCTCCATCAGATACAGCATTTAATACTTATTTAACCGCTAACAGTTATGTTTCTATTGATGATGTTCCGGTTGCAACATTAAAAGAGTTATTATTAAATCATGTAATTGGACAAGTTAAAAAAACAATAGAATTACCTTCAAACGGTTATGTTAAAACTTTAGCTAAAGGCGCAGCTTCAACAACCAACACACTAAGTATGTATGTAAATATTCTTGGTGGAGTTGTTAAATTAAATGGTGGTGCTAAAATTACTAATGCCAATATTTATGCAACAAATGGTTACATGAATATTGTTGATAAAGTAATAGAATTACCTTCTATAGTAAACCATGTTACTGTAAATCCAGCTTTCGATACACTTGAAGCTATTGTAACTAGTACAACTGGTACTTTTGGAGATCAAACTGCAATTGCAGCAGCATTGACTACTAATGTAACTCCATTAACTGTATTTGCTCCTACAAACACATCATTTGAAGCTGCAACAACTGGAACAGGTTTTGCAGTTGGTGCAACAGCAACTGAATTTTCAACTATTCTTTTATATCACGTTACTGGTGGAAATTTAGAAAGTTCTACTTTAACACAAAATATGATTGTACCGATGATGACTTCACCAGTTCAAAACGTAACAATTGATTTAGTTGGTGGTAAAAAAATAAAAGACCAAGCAAATTTTAGTTCAAGTATTTTTGCAGCTGATATTCAATGTACTAATGGTATTATTCATGGTGTTGCTAGAGTATTGGAACCAGCATTATAGAAATAAATAGTTATGACTAGTCCTAAATAATCGATACAGATTATTATACAAAAATAGATAAATTAAACAGCATCAAAAACGTTTTTGATGCTGTTTTTAGTTTTATAGGTT
>JAYTPS010000270.1:0-9623 GCA_043747155.1 Flavobacterium sp.
TCATTATCTGTATCTAAAATTGCAACAACATTTTTTCCTGAGAAAACATATTCAACATTTGTTAATATTAAATCACCATCATCATCATTGTCTAAATAATTTGGCAAACCATCTAAATCACTATCATCATTGGCAAGATTAGTGTCATTATTTACATCTTCTAAAGCTGTTCCAACACCATCAGTGTCAGCATCTATTGAACAATCAATAACACTCAAAGTTACTGGTTTAATCAATCCGTTTCCACTAGCATAAATTATTTGATTATTTAAAATATTGTAGTAAGCTGATGTATTTGAAATTGCATTTGAATTATTTTGAGCATCGGTATAGGATTCGTAAAAAGAAATTCCAGAAGGATTTGAAGGTGATAAATCTGTAGCGGCAATATTTAAATTAAACGATTGAAAACCATCAGTATTATCATCACAACGAACAAAGGAATAATTTGTGTAATAACCAGTTCTAAAAAAACGCCAACCTTCATGAAAAGCTGTCCAAGTACCAGTATTTCTTCCTGGTGCAGCAATTCCTTCAGAACCAGAAAGGTTTATTAAACCAGTTACTGTTTTACCACTTCCTGTTGATGGACAGGTTTGTTTATCAATAAGCTGAATATCAATAATATTAGACGTTTCATGCAAAATCATTTGAAAGCTACTTTTTACAGCATTACATGCAAAAAACGAATTATTGTAAAAATAAACTACAAATTTTCTGTAAGGTGCAGTTCCATATATTCCGTAGGTTAAAGTTCCTTCTCCATTAGAATTATTTAAATCAGAATAAGCTCCAAGAATAGAATTTTTTATAGGAAAAGTTGCATTTGGAATTGTTTGAGAAAAAGCAAATGGAGAAGAACCATTGGCTGATGTAGTTCTAAAATCAATATATCCGTTAGTGCTAATTACAACTTGATTATAGTTTACACCATAAAAATCAAAATTAAAAGGCAGTGAAATTAAACCCGAACAATGATCGTCTGATGTAGGTAAATTTGCTGATGAAGCAAGGAATTGAGTAAAAGGAATTGATGAAACTGAGTAGTTGTTTTGAGAAATTCCATTGAAAGAAAATAAAATTAAAAAAGTTAAATAAAGGTATTTTTTTTTCATAATTATTAATTTAAAGTTAGTTTTGTTGCTTCAAATATAACAAAAAAAAATCTATTTGTCTGATTACTAAACTAATTAAAAAATGCAACGCAAAATTAAGTTAATTTGGGATTTTCGTGGAGAAGCAGCTTCAAAAATAGCTGAACATCATGAAAAACATTTAAAAGAGTTTATTATTTTAGAAAAACTACCAATTAACATAACTGGTTTTGAAATAATTGATGAACTATATTCAATTGCTTTTATGGTTGTAACTGATGAAAATATGATACAAGTTCGAGATTCTTTAAAACCTCATAGAGGTGAATTATTTGAAGAATAAGGAAAGATTACAAATAACTCAACCACCATTTTTCTTTGTGAATTTGTTTATAGTTATCGAATTTTTTGCACATTGGATAAAGTAACAGAATTAGAATAATCCAAATAGTATAAACTGTAATCAAGTTAAAACCATATCCTTTCAAAGCTTCTACTCTTGTAACAAATGTTGGCATTGAAACCATAATTTCCCAACCAAAGCCAGTAAATTCTGCTGTAAAAATTGCTATAAAATGGATTAAGAAAATGTGAATTATGTAGTAGAAAAATGGTACTCGACCAAATAAACAAAAGAAATCAAAAACTTTTCCTTTTAGTTTTTCTGCATTGGCTAAAAAAAAAAATGTTCCGCCCAAAGTGATTAGTAAATACAATAATGAAGGCGGATATTTATTGACATTAAAAATTGACATAATAGTTTTAAAAATATCGATATAATTTGTCCATTTTACTGGGTTACCATAGGTATTAAAAGCAATTAGAATAAAGAAAAGTATAAAACTTCCAATTCCTAAACTATTTAATATTAGTTTTCTTTTTTCAATATCAAATGTGGCATCATACAAGGAACCAAAACAATATCCTAAAGACATAACCGCTATCCAAGGTACTATAGAATAAGCAAAAATAAGGGTATGACCTTTGGTAAATTCAAATTTTTGTGGTTCGTGAATCATTGACCATAAATAACTGCCATCAAAATGAATGTTGTCTAATAAATTATGTCCGAAAATAATTAATACACTAAATATCAGAATAGTTTTTTTTGGAAGATATATCAATCCGGCTAAAACTATCATACTAATTCCTAATGACCAAATGGTTTGCAAACCAATATGTGTAAAATTGATGTCTAATTTCCAAGCAAAATTAATTATAATTAGCTCCACAAAAACCAACCAAAGTCCGCGTTTGAATAAAAAACTTGATAGCTCATTAATAGGTTTTCGTTTACCTATCATAAATGCCGAAAGTCCTGCTAAGAAACTAAATGCTGGCGCACAAAAATGGGTTATAAATCGAGTAAAGAATATTGGTAAAGTAGTTTGATCTGGATCAGTCGCGTCAAAAAAGAATGCCGAATAATGAAAATAATCTCTTGTATGGTCTAATGCCATAATAACCATTACTAAACCTTTTAATAGGTCGATTGATTGAATTCTGGGTTTTGAAATAAATGTCATAATGAGTAAATTTTTAGAGTGACAAAACCTTTATTTTGTATTGATTTTATAATTTAATACACCTCAAGAAGTTTCTTTAATAGTTTGAACATACATAAATGCTTCTGCATCTTTATTTTCTAATGCATCTACTTGTTCTACTTGTTTATTAATATTTAAAAACTGCAACAAAAGCCAAGCTATTCCAATCATAATTGCAAATGCAAAAATGGTAATCTGCCAACTAAAATTCTCTTTTATTGGACCAATCAAAGCGGCAATTGTTATTTGTCCAAGGTTACCAATTGTCATATATAACGTGAACTGACTTGCCGAAATTTTTTTCCAACAACATTGGATAGCGCTTGCAAAAATGCCAATACAAAAAATGGTGTATAGAATATTGAAAATAATCATAATGGTAAAAATAAATGTAACACTACCCCAATAATTTTTTAAAAAAACAAATACCATTGTTACAAGTATTAATCCAAAAAAATAAATATTCAACATTCGTTTTTTTACCAAATTTTTCAATTAAAATTCCTCCTACTATCATACCTACTATTCCACCTATTAATTTGGCAGTAGAATAATATTGAGTGTATTCAATATTTGTCCAACCCAATTCTTTTACAGTAAAAATGGGAAGCAAAGTTCCAAAATATTTAAAACTACCTTGACTTATAAATAATAGTAAAGCAATCAGTAATGAATTGAGCAAACTAAAAACATTAAATAATGATTTGAAAATTGAATACCAATTATCTAGTTGCAAATTTTTAGTTTCTGGTGCTGCTTTACCTTTTGTCCAAGGTGTTATTTTTTCATCTGGTCGTTCTCTTAAAAAAATTGGAATGAGCATAATAATTCCAATAATAACGGAAAGAGTTAGCATAGCTATAATAAAATTATATTTATTTAAAAGCCAAGTTCCTAAAGCTAATGCAATAGAAACACCAACAATTTTAGAACCCCACATTAACCCATTAGCTCTAGCTTGTTGGTCGGTTGGTATTATGTCTACTGCCATTCCATCGGTTGCAACATCTTGAAAAGCACCAAAAAAAGAAACTATAAAACCAGCAATCATTAATTGATTAAGATTATTTAATGGATCAGGAACAAAAGCCATGAAAATTAAACTAATAATTAAACCCAATTTTCCTAAAATTATCCAAGGTCGTTTGCATCACATTAGTAAACAAGTATATCGATCCATTATTGGCGCCACAATAAATTTAAAACTCCAAGGCAATACCATTACTATTGTAAAACTTGCTATTTCACCAGGTGATTTGCCATTCATTGCCATCCAAGCTGGAATTCCGAAAGTTAACATTCCTTCTGGAACGCCTTGTGCAAAATATAAGGCAATAAAATTAAAATATCTGAGAAAAGTATTTTCTGAAAGTGAGGGTAAAATGTTATAATTTTTAATAGAATGGTTCATGGTTTAATAGATTTAATTAATAACAATACTATCAGGATATAAAACCCTAATAGTATTGTTATTAATACTTATTTGGATTATTATTTTGAACTTAAATCGGCACGATAAAAAAGCAATTCACTCCATTGCTCATTGACATATTCTTTAACATTATCTAAATAAATATCAAAAGAACCTTTACCGTGAACTTTTTCGTAAACTTCTTTAAATGGTTTTCTAAAACCTTCTGTTTTTTCTTTTAATCCTTGTTTAAATCTTCTTGCTAATGCAAATTGTGGTTCGCCAGAAGCATTAACTTCATAAACAGCAACGCTTACTCCATCTTGTGATGCCCATACTTTTTTAAGATTTTTAATCATTGTTAGTACTTTACCTCCACAACTAGGTTTTGGATACAAATGTGTAATTTGTACTTTATCTGAGAAATCGCCAAGTGCAGATGTACTTAATGAATCGATGTAGACAGAATATCCATGGGAACTTTTATCGGTTAAATAAATGGTTACATTTTTGTGCCAATCGTTATTGTGTTCTACATTAATATCGCCACGAACATCTTCAGATTCCCAAGTTTTTGGGCCTTCTACAATGTGATAACCGTTAGCATCTGGACCAGATTGAATTTGGAAAACGCGCCATTTTACATCGCCTGTATGATACTTTTGTGCATGAGTTGCCAGCACTTTTTCAAATTCGAGTTGTTTGTCTACTTTTGGAAATACTCTACTTGTAGAAATTACATTTTTGGTTTGACTGATTGCTAAAAAAGGAATTAGCATCAATAGAAGAAGAATTGCTTTCAACTTTGTTTGTACTTTGTTTTTCATGATTATTGGTTTTTTTGATTAGGTAGAATTAACGTTTAATTCTACATCTAAATAACTGATAATCATAAACTATAAAAAGCGAGTTAGGACGAAATTGGTTAAAAATTGTCCGAAAGTGTTGTTTTATTTATCGGAGAAAAAAGAGAATAGATAATAGATAAAAGAATATAGAAAAAATAGTTAAGTGTAATTTTTTATTAATTCAAAATTTAAAATTCAAAATTTATAATAATTCCTAAGCAGCTTTAATTTTAAAATCAAAAACGATTTTAGTTCCATTTTGATTTTCTTCGGTCATTTTGCCATTGAGTTGTTGTGTGAGTAACGAAACGAGTTGACCGCCAAAACCTGTTCCGTGTGTTATGCCTGATTTTCCAACACCATTATCGGCAACTTCTAATCGGAGAATGTTGTTTTTTTTATTCAGTTTGATGATTATTGTTCCTTTTTCGCCTTTTGGAAAAGCATATTTTACACAATTAGTTAATAATTCGTTGACTATCAATCCTAACGGAACTGCTGTGTCAATATCTAAATCGAGGTTTTCCATTGACAATTGTAAATCGATTCGTTGTTCAGCACCAAAACTATCGAGTATACTTTCACTTAAATTTAAAAAATAATCTTTCATCTCAACAGCACCCAAATTGGTTCCTTGATAGAGTTTTTGATGAACAATACCAATAGAATTAACGCGATTCTGACTTACTGCAATTGCTTCTTTAGTATTTGAATCATCAATTTGCGCTGATTGCAAAGCGAGTAAACTAGAAACTATTTCGAGATTGTTTTTTACACGATGGTGAATTTCTTTCATTAACAATTCGTTTTCGGCATTTTTAATCGCTAACAATTCATTTTTTCTATTTCTATTAAGATAACTTAAGTATCCAAAAATCAATAATCCAATTAGTAACGTTACGATTCCTAAACCCAAGATTTGAATTAACTTATTTTGCGAAATTTTATTTTTCTGAATGGCATTCTCTTTGTTTTGTTCAATCAGGTTTACTTGTAACTCGTTTTCGCGTAAACTTCTTTCGTTTATTTCTCTTTCAAATTGGATTGCTTCATTAAAATAAAGTTTGTAATAATTAATTGAGGTGTTTAGTTCTCCTTTTTGTTGGTATGCTTTCGCGATATACATATTAATATCGGTAGCACTTTTTTTGTTATTGAGAAGTTGGTAACCTAGATGGCTTTTTTTGTAACTATCAATTGCTAAATCATATTTTTTTTCATTTATATATAAATCAGCTAATAATCCGTGAGCATATGGTATAATTGAATTTTTATAGATTTTATTTTTTTCTAATATATCTAATGCTTCAATGATGTATGCTTTTCCTTTGTTGTATTGCGCAGTAGAAATTTTTTTCTCTCCTTTTAACGGATAAGTAATAATATCGCGTGCAGTTGTAACATAATACCAAGCATGTTTTTGAGGTTTTTTACTATATTTTAAAAGCGATTGCATTTTATTTGAATAGTGAAAAAGCGAATCTACATTACGATCAGAATAATAGCCAATTAATCCTCTGTATAACTGATAAAGTTCTACTGGCTTTTTTTCAATACCAATTTTTTCAAAATAACGGCACGCAGTATTCATATAAGTGAGTGCTAGTTTTTGTTCGTTTCTCAACTTATATCTTTCATAAAAAGTTCCTTTATCAGCAATAAATTTTGCTTTTTGATCTTCATTTTTAAATTCATTTCCTATTACAATTGCTTTTGAAAATAATTTTAATGCATCTTTTGTTTTGCTATTTTCAAGTTTAATAAAAGACCAATTGGTTAAATAATCATATTCAAATTGTGGGTTTTTATTTTTTTTGACGCTTTTTTCAAAATAATTCCATCCAACAGTTGCTAAAGAATCTAATGAAGTATACGAATTATTTATATTGGAATAATTTGATAAATGATAATAAATTACTGCTAAATCATTACCATAATATTTTGAATTGCATTGAAGTTTTTTGGCAGCTTTTTTAAAATAATAATCACAACTATCTCCATTATAATGTGGCATTTCTTGAAACCAAAGTGCTTTGTTGAGATAAATTTTGCTTTGCAATGCATCATTATTGTTTTGACAATATCCTATAGAAAAAGAAAGAAAGAAAATTAAGGATATTATTTTTTTCATAATAAAAATAAAAAAGCTACACTTTTAGAATATGTTGAAGTAATTGTTTCTTTAAAGCCGCACTAATTGGAATCGCTTTTTTTGCAATTACCACATGACTTGTAGCAATTTCATCAATGTGAGAAAGGTTTATAATAAAGGAACGATGTATTCGTAAAAGATTTTTATCGGTAATTTTTTCTTCCAAATCTTTTAAGGTTGCAACCAATAAATGCACTTTATCTTTACAATGAATTTTGCAATAATTTCGTTCTGCTTCAATGTATAAAATATCATTTAGAGCAACTTTTACCATTTTGTCGTGAGTGCGGACAAAAATGCAATCGCTCAATATAAATGTAGTTTCTGTTTCGGTATTGTGAAATTTATCTACTTCATTTTCATCATGAATTCTAATAATGGTCAACTCAATGGAGCGTTGCAAGTCTAATTTTTTAAAAGGTTTGCTAATAAAAGCATACGGATTTGTAGCTTTGGCACGATTAAAATTACTTTCATCAGAGTTGGCAGTCAAATAAATTATAGGAATTGAATACTCTTTTAAAATTAAATGTGCTAAATCTATACCATCTAAATTACCTTTTAGATTAATATCAAGTAAAATAATATTCGGTAATTGTTGTTTTATATAAGGTAAAACTTCTTCGGCGCGAGGAATAATTCCAATTACCTCATAACCAAGATTTGTAAGTTGCAACGAAATGTTTGCAGCAATTATCATTTCGTCTTCAACTATAAGGATTTTAATTGCTCTTTCCATAATTAACACCAATTAAAAAAAGTAAAAAAAGTGTTTTTGTTATGAAAAACACTTTTTCTATTAGGATAATAATTCCAACTGAAATTTTTAATTAGCCACTTCGCTAATAAATTTTATTCTCATAAAACGTAATTCTTCAATATCATATTCACCATCAAACTCTTTTAATGCATCTTCAATTTTATCTGTTTCAGAATCCATAAATAATCGTGAATTTCTTCTTGCTGATCTTCATCTAACATTTCATCAACCCAATATTTTATATTTAATTTTGTTCCAGAATATACAATTTGCTCCATTTCTTTAAGCAAATCATCCATTTTCATTCCTTTAGCTTTGGCAATATCTTCTAAAGATAGTTTTCGGTCTATGTTTTGAATAATGTATAATTTATTGGCAGAATTTGCACCTGTAGATTTTACAACCAAATCATCTGGACGAGTAATATCATTATCCTCAACATATCTGTTGATTAATGCTACAAACTCATTTCCATATTTTTTAGCTTTACCTTCTCCAACACCATGAATATTTATCAATTCATCAATTGTTATTGGATATTTTAATGCCATATCTTCTAATGATGGATCTTGAAATACAACAAATGGTGGAACGCCAAGTTTTTTTGCAACTTTTTTACGCAAATCACGCAGCATTGACATGAGAGCTTCATCTGCTGTGCCTGAAGATTTTGCAGCTGTAACTATTGCATCATCTTCGGCTTCATTGTACTCATGATCTTCACTCATCATAAACGAATGTGGATTCTTAATAAAATTATGTCCTTTTTCTGAAACTTTTAATATTCCATAAGTTTCTATGTCTTTTGTTAACATTCCATCAACTAAAACTTGACGAATTAATGCCATCCAGTAACGCTCTTCTTGTTCACTACCACTACCAAAAAATGTTTGAGTATCTGTTCTATGCGCTTTTATAGTTGCATTTACTCTTCCTATTAAGGTAAAAACAATTTCTTTAGATTTATATAAATATTTAGTATCGCGAACAACTTCAAGAAGTTTTACAACATTATTTTGCGCTTCGGCTTTAGTTTTAGGATTTCTCACGTTATCATCCATATCTGCACCATCACCATTTTCTCCATCAAATTCTTCTCCAAAATAATGCAATAAAAATTTACGCCTAGAAATTGAAGTTTCGGCATAAGCCACAACTTCTTGCAAAAGTGCAAAACCAATTTCTTGTTCGGCAACTGGTTTACCTGACATAAATTTTTCTAATTTTTCTACATCTTTATAAGAATAATATGCTAAACAATGACCTTCGCCACCATCACGACCAGCACGACCTGTTTCTTGATAATAACTTTCTAATGATTTTGGAATATCATGATGAATTACAAAACGCACATCGGGTTTATCAATTCCCATTCCGAAAGCAATTGTTGCTACAACAACATCAACATCTTCCATAAGAAACATGTCTTGATGTTTAGCACGAGTTTTAGCATCTAAACCTGCGTGATATGGAACAGCGCTTATTCCGTTAACTTGCAAAACTTCGGCAATAGCTTCCACTTTTTTACGACTAAGGCAATAAATAATTCCTGATTTTCCTTTGTGTTGTTTAATAAATCTAATAATATCTGATTCAATATTTTTAGTTTTTGTGCGAACTTCATAAAACAAATTAGGTCGATTAAATGATGCTTTGTAGGTTGTTGCATCAGACATGTCAAGATTTTTAAGAATATCTTCTTGAACTTTAGGTGTTGCAGTTGCCGTTAAACCAATAACAGGAACATCACCAAGTTGTTTTATTATAGAGCGTAAATTTCTATATTCTGGTCTAAAATCGTGTCCCCATTC
>JAYTPS010000271.1:0-3552 GCA_043747155.1 Flavobacterium sp.
TATTACTTTCTTGGATGAAAAGTATTCATTACTTGAGTAAGATGTTTTCTGTCAAGGTGAACATAAATTTCGGTTGTAGTAATCGACTCGTGACCAAGCATGAGCTGTATAGCACGTAAATCGGCACCGTTTTCTAACAAATGAGTTGCAAATGAATGTCTGAAAGTATGTGGACTAATAGCTTTATTAAGACCAATTTTTACAGCTAAATTTTTAATAATTGTAAAAATCATTGCTCTAGTTAGTTGTTTTCCTCTTCTGTTTAAAAAAAGAGTATCCTCATGACCTCTTTGAATTTGTTGATGATTTCGAATTACATTTTTATATAACAAAATAAATTTTTGTGTCACTTGACTAATAGGAACGAAACGTTGTTTATTTCCTTTACCGGTAATTTTTATAAAACCTTCGTCAAAAAATAAATCAGAAATCTTGAGAGTTGTAAGTTCAGAAACTCGCAATCCACAACCATATAAAGTTTCAAGCATTGCACGATTTCGTTCACCTTCGGTTTTAGAAAAATCTATGGCTTCTATTAAATTATCTATGTCTTTTACTGATAATGTATCGGGCAATTTTCTACCCAATCTTGGAGATTCAATAAGTTCTAAAGGAGAATCTGTTCTATAATCTTCAAAAATTAAATATGAAAAAAAACTTTTTAAACCCGAAATGATTCTTGACTGTGAACGCGCATTTACTTCTTTAGAAACGGCGTAAACAAATTGTTGAATGGTTTCTTCATTAATTTTAATTGGAGAAATATCCATAGAATTTATATCTAAAAATTGACACAACCTATCAATATCAAATGTATAATTATCTATAGTATTTTTAGATAAACCTCTTTCAATTTTAAGGTAGGATTGATAACTTTTTATGTAGGAACTCCAATTCATTTATGTAAAAGTAACTTGAAAATTTAAATAAAAAAAACCATCTAGTTTCGTAGATGGCTTGTAAAACTTATTAATAATATTAAAATCTGTAACCAACACCAAGAAAAATTCCGCTTAATTTAAATGAATTATCACTATCGCCACCTTCTAAAAGGTTGGCTAAACCAATATCATATCTTAAATCTACCACGAAATTTTCATCAATATCATAAGAACCACCCAAAGTTGCACCATAATTAAAAGATTTTACACCTTCTCCTGTATCCATTAAAAACCCCAAACTTGGACCAGCTAATATATTTATTTCTTCTGAAATAGAATATTTTAGTAAAATTGGAACATTAATTTGATCAGCATCTTTTACAGAAACATACAATAATTCAGGTTGTACGTGAAGCTTTTCAGAAACACCAATATCTGCAAAACCACCAATAAAAAAACCTGTTTCTGAACCATTTGCAGATAATCCACCAACTTTAATTTTAGAAGATGCGAAGTCTAATCCAGCTTTAACTCCAAATTTAGTTTCTTGTGCGTTAACACTACCAAATGCAATTACTGCAACTGCAGCAAATAATAATTTTTTCATGTTTTGTTTTTGTTTTAAAATTAATTATAACAAATTTATAATGATTTTTTATTTAGTTAATCAAATGAAACAATAGTTATTAACAGAGTTTTTAACGATTTTTCATCACAAAAAAATATAGTTTTGCATAATTTTGAAAAAAAAAACCACGCAAATTGCGTGATTTTTAATGTTTAACTAAATTCTAAATAATTAGAATTTATATAACAACCCAATAGATACAGAACTTAAATTTCCTCCTAAACTAAATGCTGAAACATTTTGAGCTCCAGGAACATCAACTTTAGCGCTAGCATAATTTAAACCTGCATAAGTAGCTTCAATCGCAAAATTATCTGAAACGAAATAGTTTAAACCTAAAGATAAGTTTACTCCAAATCCATTAGCTTTTACGTTAGAAATTTTGTCTTTAGCAGTTACATAATCAGCTCCTAATTCTGTAAATACAGAAAACTGAGAAGCTGGTGTAAAGTAATATCTACCAAATAATCCAGCAGATAATGTACTATCATCTGAAGTTGTAGTCCCAGAAGTATCAGTTTTGTCAGTACTGTAACCAATTCTTGCTCCTAAAGCAATATTGTCAGTAAAGAAATAACCAACTGTTGGAGAAATGTCAAAACCATTAGTTTTTACATTTGTGTTTTTGTCATTTGTTGAGTTTATTCCAAATGATCCTGAGATGTAAGTATCTCCGTTTGAAAATCCAGCACTTGAATCTTCTTTTTTGTCCTGAGCATTAGCAAATCCAAAAGCAAATACTGCAGCAACTGTTAAAATAATTTTTTTCATCTTATATTTTGTTTAAAATTAATGCTACAAATTTAAGCTCAATTAAATCCAGTCGCTGCATTTGTTTTTGCACTTATTAACAGAGTTGTTAACAATAAAAATATTTAAAATCGTTGACTTACAATAACTTAATTATATTTACGTTTGTAATTCTATAAAATTATAATTTTTAAACACCTAAAAAACATCTAAAAAATGAAAAAAACATTCGTTTCTGTAGTTTTATTTCTACTTTTTGTAAGTAATTGCTATTCCCAAAAAAGTGAATTAATGAAACTTGGTTTAAAAGCTGGTATTAACTATGCCAATTATACTGGTACTGATGTTGCAACAGATGCAATTACAAATTTTCATGGCGGATTGGTATTAGAAATTAAAGTATTAAAAAACTTTTCATTACAACCTGAATTATTATATTCAACACAAGGTGCAGAATTAAACAACTTAGGAGAACAATTTAAAAATGAGTTGGGTTATATTTCAATTCCTGCCTTAGCCAAATTTTATTTAAGCGATGGATTAAGTTTGGAACTTGGTCCACAAGCATCTTTTTTATTAAGCGAAAGAAATGCAGTTGCAGCTAGTGATTCTAATACTTTTGACTTTGCGGTTGTTGGTGGTTTAGGTTACAAACTCGGTAAACACTTTTTTGTTCAAGCTAGATATGGTCTGGGATTAACCGAGCCAAAACGTGATGCAGATGTTAAAAACAGCGTTTTACAAGCATCTTTAGGATATATGTTTTAAAAAATAATAAAAAATCTTTTTCAAAACCGCTTATTTTAGAAGCGGTTTTTTTATTTTTACAAAAACCAAAATCCATGAAAATAATTATTATTAATGGTCCAAACTTAAATCTTCTAGGAAAAAGAGAGCCCGAAATATATGGAAATCAATCTTTTGAAGATTATTTTAAGATATTAAAAACTAAATATTCAACTGTAGAATTAAGTTATTTTCAGAGTAATATTGAAGGTGAACTAATTGATAAAATTCAAGAAGCTGGGTTTTTATATGACGGAATTATATTAAATGTTGCAGCTTATACTCATTCTTCCATTGCAATTGGCGATGCCGTAAAAGCTATTTCAACTCCTGTTATTGAAGTTCATATTTCTAATACTTTTTCAAGAGAAACGTTTAGACATCAATCATACATTTCTGCAAATGCAAATGGTGTTATTATTGGTTTTGGTTTAAAAAGTTATGAGTTGGCTTTACACTCTTTTTTATTAAATTAATTTTGAATCCCAAAATAAAAGAAAATAAATA
>JAYTPS010000272.1:0-6590 GCA_043747155.1 Flavobacterium sp.
AAAAAGGTTTGAACAATTTGTTTGAAGTTTCAAGTTTCAAGTTTCAAGAGTTTAGTGGTAATTCACAAAGAATCATTTCCTTACAAAACGATTATATAAAAACAATTGATGAAGTAATTGCTTTTCTTCAAGGAAAAAAGGCATCATTAGCAAGACAAATTAGCAACAGAAATTTTCTTCCAGAAGCATCGCGTTTTGACCAACTTGACGATGTGGAATGGGCTTTTGGAACTATGGGAATTCAAGATAAAGCTAAACATTTTGCTACATTATATCTCGAAGATTTATCAGATTTTATTAAAGAATGTATTGATGATAATTTTGGTTTTTCGCGTTATGCAGAACGTTTAGGAAGAAGTGCCAATTCGTTTGACGAAATGTATACCGAGTTAAAAAAAGAGTTGACCTACATTGATAAAATTTCAATTAAAATTTTAGAAAAAAAAATTACTGAAGTACAACCTAAATTGGTTTTGATTTCGGTACCATTTCCAGGGAATTTATATAGTGCTTTTCGATGTTCACAGTTTATAAAACAAAATTTTCCAGAAATTAAAATTTCTATGGGAGGAGGATTTCCTAATACTGAGTTACGTGATTTAAAAGATGTAAAAGTTTTTGAGTTTTTTGATTTTATTACACTTGATGATGGAGAGTTACCTGTTGAATTGCTATATAATTCAGTTTGTCACATTGAAAGTAGTCACACTGATTTTTTCAAAGATGATTTAGAATTTAAACGCACCTTTTTATTGGAAAATAATAAAGTAATATACAAAAACAACACATTAAAACCTGATTATAAACAAGCACAAGTAGGAACACCAGATTACTCTGATTTGTATTTAAACAAATATATTTCGGTAATAGAAATTGCCAATCCAATGCACAGTTTATGGAGTGATGGTAGATGGAATAAATTAACAATGGCACATGGTTGCTATTGGGGAAAATGTACTTTTTGTGATATTTCTTTAGATTATATAAAATTGTACGAACCAGTTGCAGCCAAACTTTTGGTTGATAGAATGGAAGAATTAATAGCACAAACTGGCGAAAATGGTTTTCATTTTGTAGACGAAGCTGCACCACCAGCTTTGATGAGAGAAGTTGCTTTGGAAATTATTAAAAGAAATTTAGTTGTTTCATGGTGGACCAACATAAGATTTGAAAAAAGTTTTACTCAAGATTTATGTTATTTATTAAAAATATCTGGTTGTATAGCAGTTTCTGGCGGATTAGAAGTTGCTTCGGACAGATTATTAAAATTGATTGATAAAGGAGTTACAGTTGAACAAGTGGCACAAGTAACCAAAAATTTTACCGAATGTGGTATTATGGTTCATGCCTATTTGATGTATGGTTATCCAACACAAACCATTCAAGAAACAGTTGATAGTTTAGAAATGGTGCGCCAATTGTTTGAAATTGGAGTATTGCAAAGCGGATTTTGGCATCAATTTGCAATGACTGCTCATTCGCCAGTAGGAATGAATCCTGAACAGTTTGGAGTAATTCCAGAACTAAACGAAATTACATTTGCCAATAATGACATTAACTTTAAAGATAAAACAGGAATTGATCATGATAAATTTTCATTCGGATTGAAAAAATCGTTGTTTAATTTTATGCACGGAATTGGTTTTGAATTCAATTTGCAAGAATGGTTTGATTTTAAAATTCCGAAAACTAAAATTTCATCAAATTATATTGAAAATTGTTTTGTTGATGAAGTTCACAATCGAGTAAAATCATCTGCAAAAATTGTTTGGTTAGGAGGAACGCCAAGTGTTAATACTATTTCTAAAAATAAAAAAGGAAATTTATATGAAATTTCTATTCTCACTTTTAACGATAAAACTTCGTCAGTAAATATTTCTTTAGATAAGGACAAAGCATCTTGGTTGATCTTGGCATTAAAAAAAATAACAGTTTATAATAGCGAAATTCTGACTTTAGCCCAAATTAAAACCGATTTTGAACAAAATTTTGAAGATTTTGAATTGTTTTGGTATTCTAAACCCATAAATACTTTAAGAGAATTTGGGTTGTTGGTTTTATAAAAAAAAGCGCAAACCTTTTTCAGATTTACGCTTTAAACTAATAACCAATTAACTATTCCTTAACCACTTTTTCAACTTTACTACCTTTTTCAGTTGTAATTTTTATAAAATATACACCGTTAGATTTATTAGAAATATCAATTGTTGCAGTTGTATTGTTTTGCAATGAAGTTTCTAAAATTCTTCCTTGAATATCATATAATTCTATTGATTTTATTGTGTTCTTACAATTGATGTTTATTAATGAACGTGCAGGATTTGGATATATAACTACACTTTCATCAATTGTAAATACTGTAGTATTTAATGCTTGGAAAGTAGTATTTGCAGGATCAGTATTGATTGGTGCATTATAATCAAAGAAAATATTAGCTGTTTTTGAAACGCTATCTCCAACAACCAAATCGCTTTTTGACTTTATTTTAAACAATACATTGCCATGACCACCAACTGGAGGATTTCCTGATGTTGCTGCTAAATTTATATCTTCAAAAATAAATTCTATTATATTTCCAGTTATTACAGTTCTTGCTGTGTGTGAAGTACTCATTACTTGAAGAGTAGAAATATCATATTTAGTTGGATCGATTTCATCTCGAACCACTATATTTTCTGCTTGATACGATCCTGTATTTTCAAAGTTTATTACATAATGTAAGTAGTTTCCAATTTCTGATGGAGAAACTGTTTCGCCTTCAAGACAAATAACACTGTTTGGATCAAATGAACCTACAACAGTTTGATTATAAACAAATTGATTATCAGAAACTATTTCATCTCCAACAGTAGGAGTAATTGATATTGTAAAACTTAGAATGTCACCATTGTTTACTGCCGGAGTTTCAACAGGTGAATTTACATTAAAAGTGCAATTTATACTTCTGCTTTCAAAAGGTAGTAAACCAGTGTAAGACCAACTTAAATTGTTAATTGTTTGATTATCAAAATTTGGTAGTGCAGAAACTAAATCAAGTCTTGAGTCATCAAAAACTAAGTTAATATCGCCAGAAACCACTTGATTACCTTTATTTTTAAAAACAATATTATAAACGGCATCAAAACCTGGTCTTGCTGGAGTTATTGATGCTAAAACAACTTCAATATCGGGATGAACGCCATTAGCAGCTAAACAAAAACTTTGGTTGCTAATATTGTTGTTATTGTCTGGAAAATTAATTGTTGCAGACGCAGGAGATATTGTAAATGCTGTAGGGTTTTCTATATTAGGAAAAATAGTGTAATTTCCTGATAATGTTGCAAAAGTGCAATTTCCAAGAGTATTTGTAAATGCTGATCCAGTAATTGTACCATCATTTATATCAATTCTAATATTTGGGTGCAATGGGTCATTAATATTACATCCATTATTATTTCCGTCAAATATAGTTGTACCAATTACCGAATTATGAAGTCCGCCAAGTGTAAATGTGCAGTAAGAATTGCAAACAGTTGAGGTCATTCCTAAACTATTTAATTGTGTTTGAATACTTCCTACTTGTGAACCATCGGCACAAATGTATTGTAGTGTTGGATTGTTGTTAAAATATAGTTCGAGTTCATTACTGCCATTTTTAAGAAATAAAGTTTGTAATTGATTACTGTTACAATACAATCTTTGAAAAAAAGTGGAATTGCTTATATCTAAACTAGTCAGTTGATTACCTTGACAATCTACTTGATAAATCTGAGTTAATCCAGATAAATCTAAACTAGTAAGTAGATTGTTTGAACATTCTAAGTAATTAAGATTTGGAAAATAACTTAAATCTAAAGTAGTTACTTGAT
Organism: Flavobacterium sp.; assembly: GCA_043747155.1. Taxonomy (GTDB): domain Bacteria; phylum Bacteroidota; class Bacteroidia; order Flavobacteriales; family Flavobacteriaceae; genus Flavobacterium. The sequence continues at coordinate 3,849 of JAYTPS010000272.1, forward strand.
TGTTTCCACAACTAAGAAAACCAAGATTAATCAAATTATTCATTTGTAAATTAGGCAACAAATTTCCATAATAATACAAAGTGGTCAAAGTTGGGTGACTATTTGCATCAAGATTTGTTATACCATTGCTAGAACAGTCTAACTGAATAAGATTTGTTAAACCACTGATATCTAGATTTGGAAGAAAATTGGCAGTATATAATAATTCGTTTATATTATTTGCGTTGGTTATATTTAAAGTTGTTAAACCGTTATATCTACAATTTAAATGGGTAAGATTTGTAAAATTACTTACATCTAATGAGGTTATTTGATTTTCTTGACAAACTAACCTAACAAGATTTGTTAATCCACTTAAATTTAAAGTTGTTAATTGATTCTGGAAACAATTTAAATCAATTAAGTTTGTTAAATTTAAAACATTCAATGTAGTAAGATAATTGTTTGAGCAATCTAATTTTTTAAGATTGATAAGCCCATTTAAGTTCAAAGTATTCAACTGATTATATGAGTAATATAAATCAGTTAGATTTGTTAAACCGGTTAAGTCCATTGTGGTTAATAAATTATAAGAACAGTCTAAATATAGAAGATTGGTTAAACCAGTTACTGTTAAATTTGGTATTTGATTGCCTGAACATCTCAATTCTTGCAAATTGATTAAGCTATTTACATTTAATGATGATATATGATTACCAGTAAATAGTGTTTGATACGAATAATTAGAACAATCTAAATATTTTAAGCTAGTTAAACCAGTTAAATTTAAGGTAGCAAGATTATTTGTGTTTTCGTCACGAGAAGAACAGTCTAAATATTCCAAGCTTGATAAACCAGTTAAATTAAGTGATGTAAGCTGATTGTTTTTACATTTTAAAGTTTTAAGATTGGTTAATCCTGTTAAATTAATTGTAGTCAGGTAATTTCCTCGAAGATATTGTTCGCTTGCAAAATTAAGTGTTGTTAAGTTAGTTAAACCAGTTAAATTTAAACTAGTTAACAGATTATTCGGACATTCTAATGTTTGAAGATTTAATAATCCATTTACATTTAAACTAGTTAAGAAGTTTAAGTGGCAGTTTAAATATTCAAGATTACTGATGTTACTAACATCTAAACTTGTTAATGCATTATTTTGGCAATAAAGGTTTTTTAAATTTGGTAGATTATTTATATTTAAACTATTGAGTAAACCTTCGGCGCAATTAATTCTTTTTACATTAGTAGAACCAATTCCGTTCACTAGTAAACTTGTAATATTTCCACCAGTTATATCAATCACCGCTAAAGGATTAAAACCACTAAGGTTTAATGTTAAATTTGTAACAGGCGTTGGTGTTAAACCTAAAGAGAGTAAACTTGGAAATCCAGTTAAGGACAAATTCGACGAATTACCTATATAATTAAAACTTGTTAAAGCGGTTAAGTTATTTCCGTTTATTGTAAAATTTGCTGATTGATAAGACGTTCCTAAATTGGTAAGATTAATTAAACCATTTAAATTTAAAGAAGTTAGTTGGTTATCCTCACAATTAACGTGAGTTAGATTAGTATTGTTACTTAAATCTAACGTAGTTATCTGGTTATAAAGACAATTTAATTGAGTTAGTTGAGGTAAAGCACTAACATTTAAAGATGTTATTTGATTGTGATCACAAATTAAATAAAGAAGATTTGTTAAACTACCTAAATTAAGGTTTGTAATTTGATTATTGCTACAACCAATTGATATTAAGTTTGTTGAACTCACATCTAGATTAGTAAGGTTATTGTTGCTACAATTTAAGTTACTTAAATATATTAAACCACTTAAATTAAGGTTTGTAAGTTGGTTGTTATTGCATTGTAACGTTAATAAATTTAATAATCCGCTTACATTAATTGTAGTTAAGTTATTAGAATCACATAATAAAGTAGCAATGTTTGTTGAACCACTTAAATCAAGAGTAGTAAGTTGATTTGCTACACAATTTAAAACTATAAGATTGGCTAAACCACTTATGTTAAGGTTAATTAGTTGGTTATAATCACAACTTAATGCAATAAGATTGCTAAGTATACTAGCATCTAAAGTATTTATTTGATTATCACTACATTGAAAATGAGTAATATTTATAAAACTTGATATTCCGGCTAAATTACTTATTGTTGAACTTGAAATATTTAATTTATATACCAGTAAAGCCTCACTAGTTTGTATTTGTCCATCATTATTAATGTCAATTTTTATAGGATTTCCAAGAGCATTTTGAGCTGTGTAATTCGTAACATCTGCTTCTAACAATTTCGTCTTAAAATTCGCATCCGGAATATTCACAATTTGTGCATTTACCATCCCAGTAAAAAGCAACAATAACAGTAATAATTTTTTCATAATATTGGTTTTATGTTTTGTATTGTTCATGATTTCTAATTTTTAATCTGAATTTGTTTCAGATTCTGTTAATTTTTTTACAATGCTTTTATCAGTTCTTGTAATTTTTCACGTTTACTCTGTGCTATTGGAATGTTAGTATTATCTGCCATAATAACATAACCACCATCATTTTTTATATACGATTTTAAATAAGATAAATTTATTAAATGCGATTGATGTATGCGCTCAAAACCATGTTCTGTTAATAATTCTTCATATTCTTTTAGAGTTCGAGATATTAAAATTGGTTTGTGATTTTTAATAAAAAACTCGGTGTAATTTATTCGAGCTTCGCATCTTATAATATCTGAAACATCAAATAAATG